>CAZTLH010000166.1:0-6520 GCA_964614335.1 uncultured Gammaproteobacteria bacterium | reverse complement strand
TTAACGAGTTACCAAGGTTTAAAATAGATGAAATTAAAGATGTTATTTGCTGTTAATTGGCGCGGTATGACTGTCAGGTATGCCAATTTGTTGTTGACCACTGGTTTGTTGCTGTTGAGTACGCCGCTACAGGCTCTAAGCCTGCACGGGCAACTGCAGCAGGGCGGAATGGTTGTTGGACAGGTTCCTGCAGGGACAAAGGTTAGTCTGGACAGGCGGCGGGTTCGTGTCAGCAAAAATGGTCATTTTGTTATCGGTTTCGGGCGCAAACATCCGCTGCATGCGGTATTGTCTTTTCATTATCCGGATGGGCGATTACAGAAAAAATCGCTGATCATTGCCCAACGCAAGTATGCGATTCAACGTATCAATGGTTTGCCGGAGAATAAGGTCAGCCCACCACCAGCGCTGGTGAAGAGAATTCATGCCGAAGCCTTGCAGGTCAAGGCAGCACGCGCACATAATAGTAACCAGCCCTGGTTTTATCGACCTTTTATCTGGCCGCTTACCGGCCCCGTCACCGGTGTCTATGGTAGTCAGCGTATTCTCAATGGCAAGCCGCGTTGGCCTCATTATGGTGTTGACGTGGCCGCGCCGAAGGGCACCGCAGTGCGGGCCGCAGCTGCCGGGATTGTGCGGTTGGCACATCCGGGCATGTATCTATCCGGGGCGACACTGATCATTGACCATGGTTTTGGCATTACCTCCTCCTACCTGCATCTATCAAAAATTTTGGTCCATGTCGGTCAACGGGTCCGCCAGGGTGAGGTGGTGGCCAGGGTCGGCGCCAGTGGTCGTGTCACCGGTCCGCATCTGGATTGGCGGGTGAACTGGTTCAAAACACGGCTGGATGCTGCACTGGTGGTCGGGCCCATGCCTGCGAGAAAATAGACGGCAAAACTCCAAGTGTCGGGAGCAGCGGGTATCTTGTGACTACTACTGATCCAGGACCAGGCGAAAACCGTTGAGATTGCCACGATAGCCGTCATCATGGCCATCCTTGAACGAAGAGCTGACCAGGCCGGGTTTGAAGCCCCACGAGCCGCCAATGCTCCTGTCCATTGCAGAAGGGCTGCTTTCCTGACGATTGGTTTCAGTGGTCGAATGCTCATCTTTTTCATGATTGCGATTCTGCACCCACTCGACAATTTCTCCGTGCATGTCATACAGGCCGTATGTATTCGGTTTTGAGTGTCCAACCGAGGCGGTGCGATCCGCATCCGCCCGATTGCCACATTCGAAGCAATTTTTCAGATTGATCGACATAATGTCAATTTTGCCTGGCTTGCGCGGTTTTCCCGCCCTGGCCGCATATTCCCATTCGATTTCTGTCGGCAATCGAAAATGTCTTCCGATGCGTAGGTTTAATTTTTGGATAAAGTCTTGTGCATCTTGCCAGCTGATATTTTCTACCGGTCGTCTGGGGCCTTTGTAATGACTGGGATTATTGCCCATTACGGCATGCCATTGGGACTGGGTAATAGGGTATTTTCCCAGCAGAAAGCTCTTCACCGGTGTTGCCGGGATCGACTTTTCGTCCTCTTCTCCCTGACTGTTGTCGATAGAAAAAATTCCACTGGGTATACGGATCAGTTGAATACCGAATACGCTGGTGTAATGAAATGATTTCGCTGTTTCAGCAGTTTCAGCCCAGGTTGCGGTACTGCAAAGAAAGAATAAGGAAACAAATAACGTCCGTTTGCAGCACTGAAAAATATTTGATGGCTTCAATGAGCATCCCTCCAGAACGCCGGGTGTGGTAATCGTAAGCTGTAAGTCGATTGAAAGTGCATACCAGTGTACTGCAAATCAGATGATTGTGAAACGATGCAACCATCGTGATGGGAGCACCCGACAGAATTATGAAACGCAGGATTTGTCGGCTGTTGTTGAGTCAGTGGCCTATGGCCATCGTCCTGGAAAATCTTCTTTATCGGGCTTGTCTGCTTTTACGCCACCATTGCAATAGCAGCAATGGCGGAGAAAAAAACAGCAGCTCAACGAATAGCAGCTGCAGATTGTGCCAGGACAAAATCTGCAACAAACTGGTCAGACTGGAATCACCGGGTACTCCATGTTTTACCCCGTCGAGCAGGATATAAGGCGACAGATAGTACTCTGGTGAGAAGGGCCAAAACAGTGGTATCCCCAGTGGTGGACGATAATCCGCCGTCAGGTAGTCGGCCAACAGATGGCTGCCATAGGCCAGACTGGTGAGCAGACCGGCGCGGCCGGCGTGATTGCTGTAACGGGTCAGTATTTGCCACACCAGCAACCCTGCCAGCAGGGCTGCTAGTATGGAATGACTGGCCTGGTGGTGATAGCGGTTGAGATCACCTGCGAAAAGACCGGGCAGGAAATCGAGATCAGCGGCGTTGCCGGCGATCATGCCGAGCAGCCACCAGTATCTCTGTGTATTTTTGGCGACCGGTTTTGTCAGCTCTCCGGAAAGCAGACCCAGCAGTGAATGACCCAGTGGTGTGGACATCAGCCACCACGTGCCGGCAAGGCCCGCGACAAGATAAACAGCAGACAACTGACCACCACGATGATCGGCCCGGTGGGGATATCGCTGTGTAGTGAAACAAAGACTCCGATAATCACGGCCAGTGAGCCCGCCAGCGCACCACCGATAGCCATTTGTTCCGGTGAGGTCGCCAGACGTCGGGCTGTCGCCACCGGAATGATCAATAGTGAAACGATCAACAAAGCTCCGATCAGCTGGATCGATAACGCCACCATGGTGCTCAAAAATAACAGGTATAACTGCTCGGTAGCGACCACCGGAAAACCCTCGACCCGGGCCAGCTCATAATCGATCGTGACCGCCAGCAGGGCCGACCAGAAACGCCACAGCAGCAATAGCGTAATACTGCCGCCAATAGCGATAATGACGACATCATGATCGCTGATGGCAAGGATGTCGCCGAACAGATAGGCGTCTAGATTAATGCGCATACCCGAGCCATAGAGCAGCACCAGACCCAGAGCCAGGGCACCATGGGCCACAATGCCGAGCTGGGTGTCGGTGGACAAGTCGGAGCGTTGTTGCAGACGCCACATCAACAGGCCAACCAACAGCGACACCACCAGGATACCTAGTCGGACATCGATCTTTAGATACAGCGCCAGTGCCACACCGAGCAAGGCGGCATGCGCCTGTGCAGTGCCGAAATAGGCCATCCTTCGCCACACCAGAATGCTGCCCAGTGCGCCAGCCAGGATGGCTGTCATGATGCCGGCCAGCAGTATTTTTGCCACAAAGAGATCGAACATGAGGTCAGTGCTTATGGATGACACGACCATCAGCCGTGTGCTGATGGTCGTGGTGATGGGTATAGACAGCCAGTTCGCCGGTCTCGAATAATTCCAGATAGGCGTCATGGTCACGCACCGTATCAGGGCTGCCCTGACAACAGATGTGCCGGTTGAGACAAACTACACGGTCTGTGGCGGCCATAACCAGATGTAGATCATGGGAGACGAGTAATACGCCGGTATGGTGCCGTTGGTGGAAGGACTTGATCATGGTGTAGATTTCACGCTGACCGGTAATGTCAACACCGGCAGCCGGTTCATCCAGAATCAGCAGGTCAGGATTGCCGACCAGGGCTCTGGCCAGGAGTACCCGGCGTAACTCACCACCGGACAGGTGATGCATGGAATGGTTACGCAGGCCGGCAACCCCGGCGATTGCCAGGGCCTCGTTTACACTCATGTCACGCCGGTGTGGTGACAGCGCTACAAAGCGATGGACGGTGATGGGCATACCCGGGTCCATTTTCAGATTTTGCGGTACATAACCGGTGCGCAGGGCCGGCAGGCGTTTGACCTGTCCGGAATCAGCCTGCTTGAGGCCAAGCAGGATTTTTACCAGAGAGGATTTGCCGGCACCATTGGGGCCGATCAGGGTGACAATTTCATCCCGTTGCAGCGTGATGTCAACCTGTTGCAGAATGACACGCCCACCACGTTCATAGTCAATACCGGTGGCCGTAATCAGCTGCGTATCCGGCAGGGTTTGGGTCGATTTGGAGTACATAATTTCAGGTGTTTGTACAGACTCTTCAGGCGCGCAACTGTACTCTGTATGACGCAGTTGTGAAAGACTGGATCAATGGCTCAAGTCGTCATGTGTTCATGCTGCCCCATCATCGATGCAGTATTCGTTACGGAATGACCAAACCAGCTGACAGGGTGTGAATCATTGCAGAGTTGTTCACGGAACCAGGCCAGGGCCTTGCCCTGATGATTGTTGCGCCAGGCATAATAGAGCGGGTAACGTGAACTTTTGCCATGTTCTGTGGCCTTGATGACAAGCTCGCCGGTCGCCAATTCACGCTGAATCAAGTGGATGGGCAAATGGCCGATGCCAAGAGCCATTTTTTGTGCCTCGCGCTTGATCGCCAGGTCTGGAACGGTCAGTACATTCTGACCTGGTAACAGTCCCACCGTCCAGGGTGGCAGGCCCCGGGAGCTGTCTGCTGCGGCCACCGCGCGGTACTGCCGGATCAAATCATTTGACAGGGGTTCGGCGGCCTGCGCCAGCGGGTGATCCGGTGCCACCACAAATACAATTTCCACCTCACCCAGCGGATGCAGGGCATAACCGCCACCAGCCGGGCCGCCGCCAGGGGCGCCAATGACCAGATCAGCCCGCCGTGAGATCAGTGCGTCCCAGGTACCGCCCAGGACTTCGGACGAGAGTCGCAAACGGGCATCCGGTGCGATCTGATAGAATTTTTCACATAAATCCAGGACTTTGTCATAGGGGATTAAATCGCCAACGGCAATACGTAATTCCGTTTCCCAGCCGCTTGCAATACGCTGTACATTGCGTTGCACCCCATCGGCTACGGAAAGCAGGTCCCGTCCATCCCGCAGCAAGGCCTCACCTGTAGTAGTCAGATTGGCCCGGTGACCACGTCGGTCGAATAGTTTGACCTTGAGACCATCCTCGAGTTTCTGGATGGCATAGGTGATCGACGAGGGCACCCGGTGCAGCTCTTCTGCCGCTGCGGCAAAACTGCCACGGCGAGCGATGGCATCCAGTACCTGCAGCGAATCGAGATTCAGATCGATCTTCATGTTCGATTTATTTGAGTAAATCGGAGTAATAATTTCACTATCGGGCCCTGTGTGTATCGTTTACGATATCGGTAGTATCGCAGTCCGTTGATTTATGGTTTGTATTGTACCGATATTTTTTCATCAGGATGCAGCGATGGTTATATTCAGATATTCGAAAATTCTGAATTTATGCTGCAACCCTTCCGGTATATTGTTCTCGTGTCCTCTGGAGTTTATGCTTGATAGATTCAATAAAAAATCAACCCACCTGGTTTATCCCCCATGGGGGTGGCCCTTGTTTCTTTATGGACTGGAGCATGGGTCCGGCTGATACCTGGGATAGAATGGCAGTCTGGTTGCGTGGTCTTGCGTCAACTCTGACGGTTAAACCGAAGGCCATTGTTGTCATCTCCGGACACTGGGAAGAGAAAGTATTTTCCGTGACCGGTAGCGCCAATCCGCCCTTACTTTATGATTATTACGGCTTCCCCGAACATACCTATCAGTTGACCTACCCGGCCCCAGGGGCACCGGTATTGGCGGAGAAGATAGTCAAATTGCTGACCGTGGCCGGGTTACCTGCGAGGCTGGATCGTCAGCGCGGTTTTGATCATGGTGTCTTTGTACCCTTCAAACTGATATTTCCGGCGGCGGATATTCCGGTGTTACAGATCTCACTGCAACGAAATCTGGATCCGGATCTGCATTTGCAGCTTGGTCAGGCACTGGCACCATTGCGACAGCAAGGCGTGTTGATTGTGGGGAGCGGTATGAGTTACCACAATATGCGCGGTTTCGGTCAGTCGCAGGCTACCAACAATTCTGTACTGTTTGATCACTGGTTGACACAAACTGTTCAACAACAGGATCTCGCCCAACGAACCAGGGATTTGCAAAACTGGGCTCATGCACCGGCCGCAATGTCTGCTCATCCACGCGCCGAGCATTTCATTCCGCTACTGGTTGTAGCCGGCGCTGCTACGGTCGAGCCTGGGCACAAGATTTTCACCGACCAGGTCATGTGCGCACAGGTATCAGCATTCCGGTTCGGAACGATGACCCAGGCTTGACAGTAGTTTCAGCCAACCAGGCTATTGCAACACCCATATCAAGGAGAACAAAAGTCAACTGATTACCACGCTTGCTTCGATTACGGAAACATTGCATTTGCTTGATTACAGTTGCGCTGCCCAGATTGATTTTCTGTCATGGCTCGATGCTGGTGCAGTCACGATTGAGTCGATTACTATAGAAGACCTGCCGAGAATCATCGAGTTAACCCGCAAATATTCAGACTTGCCTATGGATTTCGCAGATGCCTGTCTGGTCCTGCTGGCGGAGAAATTACACATCAATAACATTGCAACAATTGACCGGGATTTTGATGTCTATCGGACCAAACAAGGGAAATTTTCCACAATACTGGTGAAATGAAGCGAATTTTCCAGGC
>CAZTLH010000165.1:0-6521 GCA_964614335.1 uncultured Gammaproteobacteria bacterium | reverse complement strand
AAAAGTCCGCAACATATTCGACCAAACTGGCCGATTTGTGTGTGTTTAACTGATCTGCCACAAAGTGGTGTGATCTCCTGGTGTTGTTGCCCCTGGTCTGCGTATAATATGGTCATCGCTCGGATGACATGCACCTGTTTTTCTGTCTGCTTGCGCACGATTTGTTGCAATATTTTACGCTCCTCATCACTGAGTCGAATACGCTGTCGTTGCTGCCGTCTTTGTCGTTCCATGATCGCCTCTGCCAGGTAGTTATACTCATCCAGGACAATCATGGACTGTTACTCTCTCAATGTTCGGCAGTTTATTGCCTATTTGCGGGGTGCTGTACTAGGAGGCTGTCCGAGAACAGCGAGCCTACTGCGGAAAAGCGGGCTTTGGTCCATTTTTCCGATAATTTTTATTAAATAGAATGACTATTCGCCTCAAATGATCGAAAAAATAGTCTCAAATCCGCCTTCCCTCGCTACGACTTCTGTTCTCGGACAGCCTCCTAGGAGATCATCAACACCATGGATTGCCAGCAATCAGAACCCTTTGCACTGCAAGTGCTCGGCGACAGTATGGAACCGGAGTTCCCCAATGGCTGTGTTGTGGTCGTCGAACCCGGACAAACCATCGAGAACCATTGTTTTGTGGTGGCCAAAGATGACGGCGGGCTTATCTTCCGGCAAGTTTTCATCGAGGCCGGGCAATGGCAGCTGAGGGCACTGAATCCGGCCTATCCAGCGAAGAACATCACAGGCCCGGAAGAGATCCGGGGGCGAGTGATCCAGCGTGCCGGACGAAGACGGCGTGATCGCAAGTCCTATTTGTGGTGATCAACGAACAGCAACTCCAGTTAGCCAGGGATTCGCTGACTATTTTCTCGCTCAGCAGCCATCAATGTCCAACGGACTCAAAAGCAGTCAACAACTCCTTCGCAATTGAATTTCTGGCGGGAGCTCCTGACCAACGAACTTTACGTCGACTGATCAGGTGCGGATTTTTTGCTGCTGCGGGTCATATAACGGGCGCAACTGCAGCCTGCATGCCACCCGCTGGCAGGCGACTTCAAGCTCATACTGCCCCAGACGCAGATACTCCAGATCAACGCCCTGTTTAGCCTGGACATAACCATAGCCAATATTGCAATTGGCGGTATAACCCCACCCGGCACTGGTCAAATAACCGACTTGCTCAGCATTACGATAAATACTCTCCCGTCCGTGCAGGACCACATCCGGATCGGCCACGGTAAAGCAACAAAGACGTTGTGGTGGTCTTTTGGGGTCCAGCACGGCCAATGCCGCACGGCCCTTGAAATCCTTGCCCGATGCCATTTTGACGGCCCAGGACAACCCTGCGGCATAGGGGGTACGATCCGCAGTCAGATCCGTACTCCAGACCCGGTAGGCTTTTTCCAGACGCAATGATTCGATGGCCCGGTAACCCGCATCACGAATACCCACCTTTTCGCCGGCGGCCATAATGGCTGCATAGACCGACGGCATGGCGTTATTGGGCATATGCAGTTCCCAGCCCAATTCACCGACAAAGGTAATCCGCAGTGCCCGTATGGACTGGCCTGCAATTTCAATCGTCTGCGTGCTGGCAAAGGGAAAGGCGGTATTCGATAAATCGGTCGTGGTCAGCTGCTGTAACACGTTCCTAGTCTGTGGACCCATCACCGCCAGCGTACCCCACTGTTCGGTCAAATCCTTGATTTCCATCACCGCCCCGATCGGCATTTGAGAACGAATCCAAGCCAGATCATGGCTGCGAAAACCGGTTCCCGTGACCAGATAAAATTCATCTTCGGCCACCCGGCAGACGGTTAAATCACATTCTATACCACCATGGTCATTCAGCAGCTGGGTGTAGACGACCGTCCCCACGGGTCGCTCGATCTCGTTGGCACACAACCACGACAACACCCTGGCGGCATCGGGCCCCTTGCAGACAAATTTGGCAAATGAGCTTTGATCGAACACGGCCACCGCTTCACGTACCGCACGATGCTCCGCGGCAACTGCGTCAAACCAGTTGGCACGACCATAACTGTAACGATCGTGTGGCTCCTGACCGTCGATAGCAAACCAGTTTGGCCGTTCCCAGCCCAGCTTGGAGCCAAAACAGGCACCCCTGGCCTTGAGCAAAGGATACAGCGGAGACACCAGCCGTGGCCGCTCACTTAAAAACTCCTGCTGGGGCCAATCCATGCTGTAATGACGGCCATAGGACTCCAGGGTACGATTGCAGACAAATTCGGGGTCGCGATGCACCGTCCCGAATCTCCGAATATCGACCGGCCACAAATCAAAGGGTGGCTCCCCGGCCAGCACCCACTCGGCCAACGCCTTGCCGGCACCACCGGCTGCTGCGATACCAAAGGCATTAAAACCGGCCCCGACAAAAAAGTTTTCCACTTCAGGTGCTTCACCGAGTATGAAATTGCCATCCGGGGTAAAGGACTCAGGGCCATTGATCAGGGTCTTGACTCCGGTCTCGGCCAACGCCGGCACCCGGATCAGGGCTTGCTCCATATGCTGCTCAAAAAGATCCCAGTTGGAATTGAGCAGGGAAAAATGAAAATGTTCGGGAAAACCCTGTCGCGCCCAGGCCACAGGGTTATGCTCATAGCCCCCCATCACCAGCCCGCCGACCTCCTCCTTGAAATACAGCAAGCGATCGGGATCACGCAAGGTCGGTAAATTGCCCGGCACCGGCTCGGCCAGTGGTTCGGTAACCATATACTGGTGTTCAACCGATTGCAGCGGTACATTCACACCGGCCATGGCTCCCAATTTACGCGCCCACTGACCACCACAGTTGACCAGTTTCTCGCAACGGATCGTGCCCCTGTCGGTCACGACCCCGGTGACCCGGTCCGCGTTCACCGTAATGGCTGTGACAGGTGTGTTTTCATAAATTTTTGCCCCTTTGTGGCGGGCACCACTGGCCAGGGAACGGGTAATATCGGAAGGATTGGCCTGACCGTCGGTGGGCAAAAAAGCGGCCCCGACCACATCGGAAATATCCATCATCGGCCACATCTCCAGCGCCTGCTGCGGGGTCAATAATTCCATGGGCAAATCAAAACTGTGGGCCGTGGTGGCACGACGTTTGATCTCGATCCAGCGATCCTGATTACAGGCCAGCTGCAGACCGCCATTCATTTTCCAGCCGGTGGCAAGACCGGTTTCCTGTTCCAGACGCTGATAAAGTTCCACCGAATAGTTCAGCAACCGGGTGATATTGGCCGAGCTGCGCAACTGACCCACCAGACCGGCGGCATGCCAGGTCGTACCACAACTGAGTTGCCCCTGCTCCAGCAACAACACCTCCCGGGCCCCGGCGGCCGCAAGATGATAGGCCGTGCTACAACCGATAATGCCACCGCCGATGATTACAATCTCCGCGCTGTCAGGTAATTTCTTGCTGCCGGTGACTCCCATACTGCCTCTCCATCAATGATCAAACGTCTGCCAGGCCCGTTCAAAACTGGCCATATTCTGCACCGTATATTGTCGGTAATCATAGGCCAGTTTTGAATATTTTTCTGACACCATACTCCATAAAGTTTCACGCAATAACGAGGCACATTTCATGGCCCGATAACGCTGCCACAGCCGCTCATCTGCTGTGGTCGTAAAATAGTTTTGCAGCAACCAGCGCTCCCCTTCTTCAGACAGGTCATTATTGGCAGCCAAATTGGCCAGGTCAAACAACGGGCTGTTGTGGCCGGCATATTCCCAGTCCAGCAACCACAGACGTTCGCCATCATCAATAAAGTTTGCCGCCAGCAGGTCATTGTGACTGAACACCAGGGACACCGCGCCGACCGTCTGTTCCAATATCGTATTGTACTGCTGTAAAGCTGGTAATTGCCTGTTATAGGGGCTGGTGTGGTTTTTGAGCAATGTCATATAACTACGATTGACCTGAAATACCCAAAAGCTCAACACCCCGGGAGCCAGATACGCGGCCAGCTCATGGTGGCAACACTGGATGACCGGCAACAGCCGTTGCAGCATACCCGGATCCTGTAACTGCTTTGGGCTCAGCACCTGACCTTCGATAAAACGCATGACCATGATCGAGGGCTCGGTATAAATCACTTCCGGACCCAGCCCCGCCAGGAAGGCCGCCCGTGCAGCATTGACCTCATGCTGCCGCAACACGCCGTGCTCCGGTAAATCAGCGCCGAGACGGACCACAAAAGCCTGATCGCCGTCCTGTACCAAAAAATTATGATTAGTCAAGCCGCCAGCCAGTGGTTGGGGGCTGACACGGTTCGACCAGCATGGCAGATGGGTGATTCGTTGCAGGATGGTTTTCACTGGTTCGATACAACTGTAGTTCGGCACAAAAGAACGAACCTTACCACAACCCCTCCTATATCGTCCCAATAACACACCCAATCAAACTGATATTGCACACTGTCACAGCACGCGAGTCTCACGTCATTCCCGCGAAGGCGGGAATCCATGTAAAAGCCCGGCACAAACCGGGAATGCTCATGATTGGCCTTTGTCCAAAAGCCCACTACACTAGTTCTAATTATTTCTGGACGTGCCGTTGTGCTAATGGTAGACTCCGAACACGTTGTAAAGAACGAATTGATACAATCGAATTCTGCAGCTTCCCCCACGAATACTTCAGCGTCACCCTGTGATGCCCGGCCAAGCCGCAGCAAAACCCCTCCCTATAGCACCTTGACTTGTGTGAACTCCCATGGCGTTAAGCCTTACTGAACTAAAACACCACTCCCCTGTACAACTGGCGGAACTTGCACTTTCTCTGGGCATCGACGGCGTCGGCCGCATGCGCACCCAGGACCAGATTTTTGCCATTCTAAAATCCCAGGCCCGTAAAGGTGAAGATATCACCGGCGAAGGCGTGGTCGAAATCCTGCAGGATGGTTTCGGCTTTTTGCGTTCGGCATCAGCCTCCTATCTTGCTGGCCCCGACGATATTTATATCTCCCCCAGCCAGATTCGACGCTTTAACCTGCGTACCGGTGATACCGTCATCGGGCTGATCCGCCCACCCAAGGAATCGGAACGTTATTTTGCCCTGCTGAAAGTCGAAACCATCAATTTTCGCCCCCCCGAGGAATCCAAGAGCAAGATCCTGTTTGAAAATCTGACGCCGCTACACCCGGATGAACGTCTGACCCTGGAGCGTGAAAACAACTCCAAGGAAAATCTCACTGGGCGGGTCATCGATCTGGTCGCACCCATCGGCAAAGGTCAACGCGGCCTGATAGTATCACCACCGAAGAGTGGTAAAACGGTGATGCTGCAACATATCGCCCAGTCCATCACCAGCAATCACCCGGATTGCTATGTCATTGTGCTGCTGATTGATGAGCGACCGGAAGAAGTCACTGAAATGCAACGCTCGGTGCGTGGTGAGGTCGTGTCATCGACCTTTGACGAACCCGCCTCCCGTCATGTCCAGGTTGCTGAAATGGTCATCGAGAAAGCCAAGCGTCTGGTCGAGCACAAAAAAGACGTCGTTATCCTGCTCGATTCCATCACCCGTCTGGCGCGTGCCTACAATACCGTCGTTCCCTCTTCCGGCAAGGTCCTGACCGGTGGTGTCGATGCCAATGCCCTGCAACGTCCAAAACGATTTTTCGGCGCTGCACGTAATATCGAGGAAGGCGGCAGTCTGACCATTCTGGCCACAGCGCTGGTCGATACCGGTTCCAAAATGGATGAGGTAATCTACGAAGAGTTCAAAGGCACCGGTAACTCTGAAATTCATCTGGATCGACGGATTTCGGAACATCGCACCTATCCGGCCATCAATGTCAATAAATCCGGTACGCGTCGGGAAGAATTGTTAATCGAACCGGCTGAATTGCAGAAAATCTGGTTACTGCGAAAATTACTCCACCCGATGGACGATTTGGAAGCCATCGAGTTTTTACTCGACAAATTACGTGCAACCAAAAACAATGCCGATTTTTTCCAGGCCATGAACCGCCGCTAGGAGTCTGTCCGAGACAAGCAATTTACAACTTGTACTTGCAACCCGGCACAGATGTGCGTAACATCGCGCGTCCCGCGCCAGCACGGCGCAGGGTTTACAACCGTATCTAATTAGAGGACTCAAAAATGCGCTCAGGTATTCATCCAGACTATCAGGAAGTGACCGTCACCTGCGCCTGTGGCAACAGCTTCGAAACTCACTCCACGCTGGGTCAGCGCACCATGCGGGTTGAAATTTGCTCTAAATGCCACCCTTTTTACACCGGCAAACAGAAAATGATGGACACTGCAGGACGTGTCGGGCGCTTTCAGGCCAAGTACGGCCGTAAATCCGCCTCCTAGGCGTTTCGTCCAGCCATCGCAGCAACCTTTCGAGAGCGCCGACGGCGCTCTCTTGCATTTTAGGAGGCTGTCCGAGAACAGAGAGCCTACTGCGAAAAAGCGAACTTTGGTCCATTTTTCCGCTAATTTTCGTTAAATAGAACGACTATTCGCCTCAAAGGATCGAAAAAATGTCCTCAAATCCGCTTTCCCTCGCTA
>CAZTLH010000164.1:0-6543 GCA_964614335.1 uncultured Gammaproteobacteria bacterium | reverse complement strand
GCCGGGAGTTGTTCCAGCCAGCGTACCGGATGCTGGTTGATCCGGGTCGCTGCGGTCAGCGGGGATTGTTCCAGCAACTCGATCCGTTCATCAATCCAGTACAGTTGAATGGGTAGTGTGGTGAGAATCGAAGCCAGTGCCTGACCGACATGACCGGCGCCAAATAGGGCAATCTGTGCCTGAACCGGCTGCAGACGTTCATACAGCAGCGTGATGGCGCCGCCACAGCACTGACCCGTATCGGCGCCAAGTATCACATGTTCGAGCTTTTGTGCCGGGCCTTTCTCCTCCAGCAGATGACGTGCCTGCCCAATGGCCTGAAATTCCAGATTGCCACCACCGATGGTGTCAAAACTCTGTTCCCGGGTGACTACCATCTTGGTGCCGGTATTGCGTGGTGTTGAGCCATGTGTGCCCAGCACCGTGATCAATACATGCGGTGTACAGGCCTGCCGGAGTCTGGCCAGTGCCTGGGGCCAGGAATGACTCATCAGGATTGCAGCGTCTCGACCGCCCACAGTACCCGTTCCGGGGTGGCCGGGGTATCCAGCTGCGGGCTGATGCGATAATCGCTAATACTACTGATGGCATCGCGCAAGGCAGACCAGACAGAAATCGCCAGCATCAATGGGGGTTCACCGACAGCTTTGGAGTGGTAGATGCTGTCCTCAGGATTATCGGTGTGCTCTAGCAACCGGACCCGAAAATCCGCCGGTGTATCGCCGATGGTCGGGATTTTGTAGGTTGCCGGGTTATTGCTCAACAGACGGCCTTCATCATTCCAGCAGAGTTCTTCGGTGGTCAGCCAGCCCATGCCCTGGATAAAACCGCCTTCTATCTGACCGATGTCGATGGCCGGATTGAGACTGTGGCCGACATCGTGCAGGATATCCACCCGTTTAACCCGGTATTCTCCGGTCAGGGTATCGATGACGACTTCAGAGACGGCGGCACCATGGGCGAAGTAGTAAAAGGGTCTGCCCTGGCCCTGATCACGATCGTAATAGACTTTCGGGGTTTTGTAGAAACCGGTGGTCGATAGGGATACCCGGGCCAGATAGGCGGCATTGACGAGCTCGGCAAATGACCAGTCCTGGTCATTAAAGCGCACATGATCCTGACTGAAAATAACGTTCTCTGCAGTTGCCTGGTGATGCTGGACCAAAAAATCGATAAGACGCCGGCGCAAGGTCGTGGCCGCCGCAAAAGCGGCCTGGCCATTCAGATCGGAGCCACTGGAGGCCGCGGTCGGCGAGGTATTCGGTACCTTGTCGGTCCGGGTGGCACTGACCTGGACGGTGTCGGGATCGACCTGAAATACCTCAGCCACCACTTGTGCTACCTTGGTGAATAGACCCTGACCCATTTCCGTGCCACCATGATTGAGCAGAATGCTGCCGTCGGTGTAGATATGCAGCAGCGCGCCCGCCTGGTTCAAATGGGGTACGGTAAAGGAAATACCAAATTTAACCGGTGTCAGTGCCAGTCCTTTTTTCAGTACCGGGCTTTGTCGATTGAAAGCCACGATCTGCTGCCGTCGCAGTCGATAGTCACTGCTTTGTTCCAGTTCCTCAACCAGATCAGGCAGCACGTGCTGTTCAATCTTCTGGCCGTAATGAGTGGTATCGCGACCGCCCGCCTGATACAGATTGGTTTTGCGGATATCGAGCGGGTCCTTTCCGAGTTGGCGGGCGATATCGTCCATGGCCGCCTCGATCACCAGCATCCCCTGAGGTCCCCCAAAACCGCGGAAGGCCGTATTGGAGGCCGTGTTGCTGCGGCAGCGATAGCCGGCGATACGGGCAGTGGGCAGAAAATAAGCATTATCGGCATGAAACATGGCGCGGTCGACAATGGCATCAGACAGATCAGGAGAGTAGCCACAACGTGCACTGACGTTGATATCCGCAGCCAAAAGCTGACCATGGGTATCGAACCCGACCTGGTACTGGCCCTGGAAATCATGTCGTTTGCCGGTCATTTTCATATCGTCCATACGCGGCAGTCGCAGTTTGACCGGTCGAGCAGTCTGGATAGCGAGTACTGCGGCGAGACAGGCCCATTGCGCGGCCTGGGTTTCCTTGCCACCAAAGGCGCCACCCATGCGTCTGACTTCAACCGTGACCTGATTGCAGGGGATATCCAGCACCTGTGCGACCAGTTTCTGGACTTCACTCGGGTGTTGGCTGGAGGTCTGGATCAACAGACCACCACCTTCAACAGGTAGCGCCAGACTGACCTGGCCTTCCATATAAAAATGTTCCTGGCCACCGATGATTAACTGTCCGGCCAGTTGATTGGGTGCCTGGTGGATGGTGGTTTGCGGGTCTCCGGTTTGCTGGAAATGAGGTGGGCGGACAAAGTCCTGTGTGGCCATGGCCTGGTCGATCGTCAGGACAGGGTTCTGTGTCAGGTATTCAATACTGGCCTTGCGAACCGCCTGTCGGGCTGCGAGTTCGTTGGTGGCAGCCACTGCAAATATAGCCTGACCATGAAAATCAACAGCGTCGGAGGTTAACAGCGGATCACCGGGAAATACCGGCCCGATATCAAGCCGACCCGGGATGTTCTGGTCCGTTACAACCGCGACCACAGCATCGGCCTGACGGACGGCATCCAGATTCAGAGCGGTAATCCGACCACAGGCAATACTGCTGCAACCCACCGCCGCATGCAGCAGGTTGGCCGGTTGTGGCAGGTCGTCAACATAGCGAGCTTGTCCTGTGACATGCAAATGCGCGCTGTCGTGAACACGCGATTGCCCGATACTGCCAGGCAGCTGTCCGGGAACTGGAGCCGGCCGGTTTTCTCCTGCAAAGCCGGTACTTCCGCCCTCCATGGCGGTCATAGCGAGGGGAAGCGGATTTGAGGTTGGTTTTTTCATGATTTGAGGCGAGTAGTGGCACAAGGATGTGCCGTGTACGAACCTGAGGATGGAATACTGGTTATATTAGCCATTGGCAACGACCTGGACGGCTGTTGTGCCGGTGGATTCAAGATAACAACGCTGTAATAAATTTTGTGCCACTTTCAGACGATAGGCCGCGGAGGCACGAACATCACTTAATGGAACAAATTCGGCCGCCATCTCTTTTTGTGCCCTGCGGATACTGCTTTCATTCCAGGGCTGGCCAAGCAAGGCATTGGCCGTGTTTTCCGCCAGCATCGGTGTTGCCGCCATACCACCACAGCCTATACGGATGGTCTGTACACATGGCCCATCCCGTTGCATGGAAATGGCCATACAGACAGCAGAAATATCATCTTCAAATCGCTTCGAAACCTTGTACATAAAGAATTGACTGCCGGGAGCCGGTTTGGGCAATTCGATGGCGACAATAAACTCGCCAGCCTGTAAAGCCGTTTGACGATAGCCGGTAAAAAAATCGGCAATGGGCAGGGTTCGTTGCTGCCGACCGTTGCTCAGGACCAGCCGGGCCTGTAGCGCCAGCAGGGCCGGTGGGGTATCCCCGATGGGCGAGGCATTGGCGATATTGCCGCCCAGAGTGCCCGTATTGCGAATTTGCAGGGCACCCAGCCGTCGAATGATGGTGGCAAAATCCGGATAGATTGCCTCGATGACAGCGACTGCGCGGGTGTAACTGACTGCCGCACCGAATGAAATATAGTCAGGGTGTTGTTCGAGTATCTGCAGTTCCTCGACCGCAGCCAGATAAATCACCTGACCCAGGGTATCGAGTTGTTGGGTGACTTCCAGTACCAGGTCCGTACCGCCAGCCAGCAAGCGGGCCTGCGGATGACGATCGATCAAGTCGGCAAGCTCGGCGATGCTGGTGGGGATAAATAAACTCCGGTCTTGTTCAGACAAGCCGGCCTGACGGGTCGATTGCATCACCCCCAGTCGTCTGATGGTTTTTTGTTGTTGTTCTTCGGAACATTGATTCGCTGTATCGATCGGTTGCTGTTGCAGCTGCAGTTTCTGTGCGGCCTGCAGAATCGGTCGGTAACCGGTGCAGCGGCACAAATTGCCGGCCAGGGCCTGTTCGATCTGTTGCTGACTGGCCTGTTGATGATTGCACTGCAGGGCATACAACGACATGACAATGCCTGGTGTGCAAAAACCACATTGCGAGGCATGCTGATCAACCAGTGCCTGCTGCGCTGGATGAAGTTTGTTGTCCACACCCAGGCCTTCAACGGTGATCACCTGTTTGCCGTGGACGGTACCGAGCAGGGTAATACAGGCGTTGATGGATCGATATTGCAGTGTGTTTTCAACAATTTCAGCCATGACGACCGTGCAGGCACCACAGTCGCCGGAGGCGCAGCCCTCCTTGCTGCCGGTGAGTCCTGCCTGCTCCCGCAGGTATTGCAACAGGGTCAGATCGGGTGGCAGATGATCCAGTACCACCGGTGTGTCATTTAGCAGAAATCGGATCATGGAACGAAGGGATAGGTTGTAGGAGGCAAAGAGCAGATCGCCCCATCACCGATCAACAGGTGATGGGGACGATATTAGACCGGATTATTTCGGTAATGAGCCCTGCACGCCCTGAACATAGAAGTTCAGACCCAGCAATTTCTGGTCGGACAGGGTTTCACCCGATGCGACCACCACCTTGCCACTCTGATCCTTGATCGGACCATCAAAGGGACGCAGCTCACCGGCGATAATGTCTTTACGGGCAGCTTCGGCTTCGGCCACAACGGCAGCCGGTATGGCCTTGTTATAGGGAGCCAGTTTGACCATGCCGGCTTTCAGACCACCCCAGGTGTCAGCAGATTTCCAGCTGCCATCCATGACAGCTTTGACTTCCTGAGTGTAATAATCGCCCCAGTTATCAACAATCGCAGTCAGCTGGGCCTTGGGTGCAAATTTCGACATGTCAGAGGCCTGACCAATACCCCAAACGCCACGGCTTTCCGCAGTCTGCAGAGGTGCCGCAGAATCGGTATGTTGCAGCAATACATCGGCGCCCTGGTCGACCAGGGTTTTGGCTGCATCGGATTCCTTGCCTGGGTCGTACCAGGAGTTGACCCAGATCACCTTGACCACGGCTTTAGGATTGACCTTGCGCAGGGCAATGGTAAAAGAGTCGATACCACGTACCACCTCGGGGATGGGAAAGGATCCAATATAACCGATGATATTGCTCTTGGTCATACGCCCGGCGAGGATACCGGCGACATAGCGGCCTTCATAGAAACGTGCACCATAGGTGCTGACATTTTTTGAACGTTTATAGCCGGTAGCATGTTCGAATTTCACCTTGGGAAACTGTTTGGCGACTTTAAGGGTGGAATTCATATAACCGAAGGAGGTGGTGAAAATCAGGTTATAGCCGCTGGTGGCCAGTTTGCGAATCACCCGTTCGGCATCTGCCCCTTCCTTGACACTTTCCACGACAGTGGTTTTGATACCGAGATTTTTGGCCATGGCCAGACGGCCCTGGTCATGCTGGTAGGACCAGCCATGGTCGCCGACCGGACCCACCAGGATAAAACCGGCCTTGGTTTCGGCGGCATTGGTGGTGGTTACGGATAAAGCCAGCGCTGCAGCCAGCAGACCGCTACGTAAGTATTTGACGTGTCGCATTACAGGACTCTCCATTGATGTTGAATAAGCCTCTTTTCAGAGGGATTAGCTGGGTGGATGAAACGATTTGCCGATGCAAGCCGGCGTCAGCAAACGGATACGTGTACTGTCCGCCGAGATCAGCGTCAATACCACGATGGTCGCGAGATAGGGTAGCATGGACAGCAGCTGTGAGGGAATCTGAATGCCCATGGCCTGGGCATGTAGCTCAAGTATCGATACGGCACCAAATAAAAACGCTCCCAGCAACAACCGACCGGTACGCCAGGTGGCAAATACAACCAGCGCCAGTGCGATCCAGCCACGACCGGCACTCATATTCTCTGCCCACATGGGGGTATAGGATAGTGATAAAAAAGCGCCGGCAAGACCGGACATGGCACCGCCATACAGCACCGCCAGATAGCGGATACGGATGACCGGATAGCCCAATGCATGTGCGGCATCGTGAGATTCACCAACTGCGCGAAGAATCAGACCGGGACGGGTGTGTAAAAGAAAATAGGCCGCAGCAGGAACGGATAACAGAGCAAAATAGACCAGAAAATCGTGGTGAAACAGGATAGGCCCGATGAATGGCAGATCAGAGAGACCGGGAATCGACAGTTTTGGTAATTCCGGAATGGCAGTGCCAACATAGGGTTTGCCCAGCAAGGCGCTGAGACCCACGCCAAACAGGGTCAACGCCAGCCCGGTGGCGACCTGGTTGGATAACAGGGTCAAGGCCAGAAAGGCAAACAGCAATGACATTGCCATGCCTGCTGCCGCCGCTGCCGTGACCGCCACAATGGCGCTGCCGGTTTTGACCATGAAGGCAAAACCGGTGATGGCGCCGGCCAGCATCATGCCTTCAATACCGAGGTTGAGTACACCGGAGTTTTCTTTGATCAGCTCACCCAACCCCGCTAACAACAACGACTGTCCCTTAACCACACCTGCCGCTGCCGCCCCGCCCCCTCGCGTCGGTCGCGGGCGGTGCCGGGTCA
>CAZTLH010000163.1:0-6545 GCA_964614335.1 uncultured Gammaproteobacteria bacterium | reverse complement strand
TTCTACGACCGAATGGTTAACGACACAAGAAAACAATTGTTTAGTTGGAGTGCAAACTAACCAGTGAGAACAGGTAAAATATCTTTCCCACCCACGGTCAGAGTAGCCTGTGATTTGAGGATTTCAATATCAATTGGTGCTGTTGAACCATCGGTCTGAAAGACACTGATTTTCCGACCATTCTCATACAGGGTATAGTATTTCACCTTCCCCCAAATTCCAATATCTCCGCCTGTCTCTTTGTAGTGCAACTTGACGAGACTCCTCGCATATTCAATCATTTGACAACTATCTAAATCTATCAAAATCTCCTTATCAAGAAAAATATGGCGTTTCCATTCCAAGCACGCCAGTACGAAAATTGGCTGACCTTTTTTGCGTCGAAACACGGTATCTAGGAAAATCTCGTAGTCTGGAAATTCTTTGATGGCGTCTTCACGCTTATGAATTTCTTGGATTGTCTGCTTGGTCTGTTCAGAATCGATTTTGGCGGCGTTAAACAGTTCTCTGATGAACTCCTTCGATGTGTACTTAAAATCGTATCCTGAAGATTTGGTGAGCGTCCAAGCGTACGGTGAGGTGCTGGTTAGAAATTGGCTCAACCGTGCGACTGATTTATCGAAATGTGTGTATCCCATTTTCTGTAACAGGGATATTTTCTCATCTGGGTGAAGACCTTGAAGTTGCTTCAGGATTTGGTGTGTCAGTGCTGTCCTCCTACGGTCCTATATACCTCGCTGGCTTAGTTGTTATTATACTTGAAACTGCGTAGAAAGGTGAGTAGAATACCTACTCAGTGAAATTATTTTCTTTAGAAACAACAGTATATTAGCGAATCGTACCGAGTCCGACCCTCGGTACCATTTGTGATAGTTAACGACCATTCACAATAGGTTAAGCATACGTGTAGCTGTCGCTTCATTGGAAAGCTTCGTAATGAACCACAGAGAGAGCGACTACCGGTATAAAACCGACACGAAACTTTGCGTAATTTACTCTGCGTCCCAGTAAAACTCAAAGCTGTGCTCCGTCTTTCCTCACGCCTTGATGACTATCATTAAACACAACAAGCCGAACAAACACTGGAAGACAAATACACTCTTGTTGGGCACTACCATCTCAGATATTGACAGTAATATTTTGGGCAACACCGATATTCTGTAGCCATACGCATCACTTTATCATTCTCCAACGGTAATAATTGCTGTTGGTGAATGCCCCCGGCTACCAGCAGTGAATCCAGACCAACATTGCCAGCACCTCGAATGTCAGTTGCAAATGCATCACCGATAGCGAGCCATTCAGACTGGGCTATATTGGAATATTTCTGCATGGCCTCGGCATAAATTCGAGGATCAGGTTTGCCCACACGATAAATCGGACCGGCACCGAGTTGCTCATAACGGGCTGCAATCGACCCAGCAGAAATACCCATGACTCCACCGCGTATCGCCACCAGATCAGGATTGGCACATAACATCGGCAATCCCAGACTCAGCAATGATTGCAATAGTGGTTCGACAGACTCCAGAGTATATTCATAGCCTTGTGGAACACCGGTATTGAGAATAAAACTAGCCTCCTGTGGATGCACAACCAGTTCCAAATCAAGCCCTGCCAATAAACCACGGCTGCGTTCAGTACCTAGATACCAGGCTCTTCGACCCAGGCTCAGGAATGGTTCTCGATCGTTATCCCACAGAGCTTGCCAGGTTAGCTCGCCAGAACAGACTACAGCCTGATACAGGTCCTGTTCGATCCCAGCATGGGCAAGTTCCACCATCGTTGCATTCGCTCTTCGTGCAGCATTGGACAAGATCAACACAGTTTTACCACTGCGTTGCAGGGCCTGCAGGGTGTCGATCACCCCGGGGTAAGTCCGTACTCCATCATGCAGCACACCCCAGGCATCCAGCAGAAACCCTTGATAGCAATTGGCAACGTTGCCCAGACCAGAAATTAATTGCGGAGAATAAGTTTGATCCATTCAATATACCTGTATTCATAATGTCTACTCTATCACTCCACACCAATCTCACGCACTCCAACTTCAGACACTCCAACTTCTGGGCAGAACGTCTTCGTATCCTTCAGTCAATTAAGCACTGGATCAAACTCCATTTCTGGTGTTCCCCGGTTTGAGTTAACAAGGCATGCGTATCAGCAACCGGTCTCTTGCCATTGCTGATAACATTGCCAAAATAAACACTCAGGATATTTCTGTAACGTTGAGTCTGGAGTGGTCTTTGTAAGTTGTGCTGAGTCTTATGGCTAATCAGGATATATTATGAGGTGGGCTCAGCGAAGTGGAAAAACCATGCAAAAACGAAGAATTGATCATAGCAACATTCCATTGACTTTCATAAAAAAGGACTTCTATACTTGCCTGGCAAGAACTGTATCTGGACAAATCATTTGGATATTAGCAGCAACCAGAATCATGATCAGCTCTATGGGCAGAGTGCGAGAATACCAATAAACCTGTTCCCAACGAGATCAATCGAGTCTTAAAGACCGCAAACATGGTCTTTATCACCAAGCAGAACAGCTGCGGGGAACAGTATCTTCAATGACAACATTCAATAAAATCCTGATCGCCAACCGTGGTGAAATCGCGATTCGGGTGATGCGTGCCGCCAATGAAATGGGAAAAAAGACAGTCGCGGTCTATGCCGAGGAAGACAAGCTCGGTCTACATCGTTTCAAGGCGGACGAAGCCTATAAAATTGGTGAAGGACTGGGGCCGGTCCAGGCCTATCTGAGTATTCCGGAAATCATTCGCGTCGCCAGGTTGAGTGGTGCGGATGCCATTCATCCCGGCTATGGATTGTTATCGGAAAATCCCGATTTTGTTGATGCCTGTAACCACGCCGGGTTTGTCTTTATCGGCCCAAAAGCCAGGACGATGCGACAACTGGGCGACAAGGCCAGCGCCCGCCATGTTGCCATCGAGGCCGGTGTTCCTGTAGTCCCTGCCACCGACATTCTGCCCGCTGATATGAATCCGGTTCGCCACATGGCCGATGCAATCGGGTATCCGCTGATGCTCAAGGCCAGCTGGGGCGGCGGCGGACGTGGTATGCGCGCGATTTACACAGCCGACGAGCTGGAAGACAAGGTTCTTGAAGGTCGGCGTGAAGCTGAGGCTGCTTTTGGTAACGGCAGCGGTTATCTCGAGCGCCTGGTGCAACACGCACGCCACGTTGAAGTCCAAATTCTCGGTGACGACCACGCCCAGCTCTATCATTTATGGGAGCGAGATTGCTCGGTCCAGCGCCGCAACCAAAAAGTAGTGGAACGCGCACCTGCACCCTATCTCAGACACGACCAGCGACAACAAATCTGTGAATTGGCGATAAAAATCTGCTCCCACGTCGGTTATCAGTCCGCCGCAACTGTTGAATTTCTGATGGATGTCGACACGGAAGAGTTCTTCTTTATTGAAGTCAATCCACGCATCCAGGTTGAGCATACAGTTACCGAGGAAATCACCGGGATTGATATTGTGCGCGCCCAGATCAGTATCGCCGAAGGGGCCAGTCTGCAAGAGGCTACAGGCATGACCAGTCAACAGGAAATTCCCTTGCGTGGTCATGCCCTGCAATGTCGTATCACCACCGAAGACCCACAAAACAACTTCATACCGGACTATGGCCGGATTACAGCCTATCGGGTAGCGACCGGCATGGGTATCCGGCTTGACGGTGGCACCGCCTACTCCGGTGCCGTTATCACCCGATTCTACGATTCCCTGCTGGAAAAAGTCACTGCCTGGGCTCCGACTGCCGAGGCGGCCATTTCAAGAATGGACCGGGCCTTGCGGGAGTTTCGTATTCGCGGAGTCTCAACCAATATCGCATTTGTCGAAAATCTGCTGAAGCACCCAACCTTTCTGGACAACAGTTACACCACTCGTTTTATCGACACCACACCCGATCTGTTTAATTTTCGCAAACGTCGGGACCGGGCCACCAAAATTCTGACATACATCGCCGATATCACCGTAAATGGCCATCCGGAAACTGCGGGGCGGCCAAAACCAGCGGCACAGATCAAGGCGCCGACGCCGCCCGCACCGGTCACTACTGTGGCTGCAGCGGGGACCCGCACCCTGCTTGAGGAGCAAGGTCCGAAGGCTGTTGCCGACTGGGTGATCGCACAGAAACAGTTATTGGTCACCGACACCACCATGCGCGATGGCCATCAGTCGCTGCTGGCGACCAGGATGCGATCAATCGACATGATCAATATCGCTTCAAACTATGCCCATGATCTGCCAGAGCTTTTCTCGATCGAATGCTGGGGCGGTGCGACATTTGACGTGGCGTACAGATACTTGCAGGAATGTCCCTGGCAGCGTTTGCGCGATTTGCGTGCAAAGCTTCCGAATATCATGACACAAATGTTGTTAAGGGCATCGAATGGGGTGGGGTATACCAACTATCCTGACAATGTGGTCAAGGAATTCGTCCACCAGGCCGCCACCTCAGGTGTTGATATCTTCCGTGTATTTGACAGCCTGAACTGGGTTGAAAATATGCGGGTCGCCATGGATGCGGTCCTCGACAATGGCAAGCTTTGCGAGGCGGCAATCTGTTATACCGGCGATATCCTGAACCCGAAGCGGGCAAAGTATGACCTCAAATATTATGTCCGAATGGGTCGCGAGCTACAGTCTGCGGGTGCACATATTCTGGGTCTGAAAGACATGGCCGGGTTATTAAAGCCCGCCGCTGCTCGTGTGCTGATCAAGGCTTTGAAGGAAGAGATCGACCTGCCCCTGCATTTTCACACCCATGATACTTCTGGAATTGCCGGGGCTACGGTGCTGGCTGCCGCAGAAGCCGGTGTTGACGCAGTCGACCTGGCCATGGATTCCTTCTCCGGTGGCACCTCGCAACCCTGTCTGGGTTCAATCGTAGAGGCCCTGCGTGGTACCGGCCGCGACACTGGCCTCGATAACACCGCGATTCGCCTCATTGCGGATTATTGGGAGGGTGTACGGGCCCAATACAAGGCCTTCGAAAGCGGCCTGGCCTCACCAGCGTCAGAAGTCTATCTTCATGAGATGCCAGGAGGACAGTTTACCAATCTAAAGGCTCAGGCCCGCAGTCTGGGTCTGGAAGAGCGTTGGCATGAAGTTGCCAGGGCCTATGCCGATGCCAATCAGATGTTCGGTGATATCGTTAAGGTCACGCCCTCTTCCAAAGTCGTAGGTGACATGGCACTGATGATGGTCAGCCAGGGTCTGACACGTGCCGAGGTCGAGGATCCTGAAACTGAGGTCGCCTTTCCAGACAGCGTGGTTGACATGATGCGTGGCAATATCGGACAACCACCGGGTGGTTTTCCGGCCGCACTGGTCAACAAGGTCCTGAATGGCATGCAACCCGCAACAACTCGCCCCGCCGCACTGATGCCAGCGGTAGACCTGGAAGCGATGCGCGACACGCTTAGCGAGACGTTGAATGACTTCCCAATTGATGATGAAGACCTGAACGGCTATCTAATGTACCCAAAGGTGTTTCTGGATTATATGGGCCGTCACCGTCGCTATGGCCCGGTCCGCACCTTGCCGACACGAACTTTTTTCTATGGCATGGAACCTCAGGAACAGATTTCGGCGGAAATCGACCCTGGAAAAACTCTGGAAATCCGGTTACAGGCGATTGGCGAACCGTCTGACGAAGGTGACGTCAAGGTATTCTTCGAACTGAATGGCCAACCACGCACGATTCGTGTTCCCGACCGAAGGCTTACAGCCGCTGTGATTCGCCGCGCCACGGCTGATGCCAATAACCCTGATCATGTTGGCGCACCCATGCCAGGCGTGGTTTCCTCTGTAGCCATTACTGTCGGACAATCTGTCAAACCCGGCGACATCCTGCTAACGATTGAAGCCATGAAAATGGAAACTGCAATACACGCCGAGCGGGAAGGAGTGGTCAAGATCATCCACACACCGACAGGCACCCGGATTGATGCCAAAGATCTGTTAATCGAATTCGACAGTTGATCAGATGTAAACATTTCATCACTACACTTTCCACACTGCATTCATCGCCAGCCGTGGATCATGCTGTGATGCGTGGTATTAGACAAGGCTCGTCGTTGACACAACTGTTCTACAAGTATACACTTTGAAGTATATACTTATGAACAGTATAGTTATTATGAAAGCTTCTGCAAAAGATCTGAGATTTAACTCAAAGAAATTGCTGGAAATCGTTGATCGAGGTGAGGAAGTTGTTATCACATATCGTGGAAAACCCTGCGCCAAATTAGTACCTCTCGACGATAAAAAAAATAAAACCACCGGGAATCCTCTGTTCGGGATTTGGAAGGATGATGACCGGACTGTGGATGTTGCCGGCTATGTGAGAAATCTACGCAAAGCCAGGTTTGAATGATTGTCGATACCGATGTGCTGATCTGGTACCTGAGAGGTAACAGCAAAGCATTCGAAGTGATCGAAAATTCTGGCCCCTTCTATTTATCTGTTGTCAGTTATATGGAATTGGTGCAGGGAATGAGAAACAAGAATG
>CAZTLH010000162.1:0-6604 GCA_964614335.1 uncultured Gammaproteobacteria bacterium | reverse complement strand
ATCCATGGCGGTCGTAACGAGGGAAAGCGGGTGAGATAGCATCTCATGATTTGAGTTGAATACGATTGTGTGACGACAAATCAGGGCGGGCTGTTGACCAAAATCTGCTTTTCCGCAATAGACTCCTATTCCCGGACAGGCTACTGGAGGGTCATAAAAGCGCTTGCGAGTTCAAGCGGTTTTGTGGCATTATTGCGCCGCACAAATGTGATGAACGCTGGATCTGATGAGCAACAAGACAAACAGTACTGAAATCAAACAACAGTGGCATCCCAGTGAGCAAACCACACCACCCATCAAGCCACCTATTGGCGATCCGAAGAAGCCATCCACACCCTCTGTACAGAATGAAATCGGCGGCCCTGCCGGTCTGGAGCCTACGCGTTTTGGTGATTGGGAAAAAAATGGGCGTTGCTCTGATTTCTGATATGGCGAAACTTGTGCACCCTGTTTATTAATCTGGCCTTGCATTTTCTGCGGGCTGGGATTCTAATAAGCCCGTTTTACATTTTTGGACTACTTTGGAGGTAGAAGCTGTGGCGACTATTCACCGTCCCTTATCCCCGCACTTGCAGGTGTATCGTCCGCAATTGACGGCAATTCTTTCGATTACGCATCGGGCTACTGGAATGTTTCTGGTGCTTGGAAGTTTGCTGCTTGTGTACTGGCTTCATGCCTTGGCTGGTGGAGCGGTACGTTATGCAGACGCCCAGGATTTTTTTGCCTCCTTCTGGGGCCATTTGTTATTGCTAGGCTGGAGTTATGCCTTGTTTTATCATTTGTGCAACGGTATTCGTCATCTGTGTTGGGATATCGGCATTGGTTACGAACTTGATGCCGTATATAAAAGCGGCTGGACGGTTGTCGGAGCTTCCGTGGTTTTGACGGCTCTCAGTTGGCTCATGGCCTGAGGAGACAGAAGATGAAATTTAGATCGGCTTTACATCGTGCTCGTGGTTTGGGTTCTTCCCAGGATGGGTTTGGCCATTGGTGGTTGCAACGTGTCAGTGCCGTGGCCTTGATCCCGTTGACATTATGGTTTGTCTACAGTGTGATCGTCCTGACCGGCGCTGAGTATAATTATGCCATCGCCTGGCTGGGTCGGCCGTTAAATGCCAGCATGATGCTGTTATTTGTGGTTATGGCGATTTACCACGGGGAACTAGGTATTCAGGTGGTTTTTGAGGATTATGTACCAAACCTGTGTTTGCGACGCGCCATGATTGTTGCGGTTAAATTTGCTGCAGCGTTTCTGGCGGTATTGTCTGTTGTTTATGTCTTGAAAGTTGCTATGGGGAATGTGTGATGGGTTCATCCTATAATATTATTGATCATACCTACGATATTGTTGTTGTAGGTGCTGGTGGTGCCGGGTTGCGTGCCACCATGGGTATGGCAGCAGCGGGCTTATCCACGGCATGTATCAGCAAGGTATATCCGACACGAAGCCATACGGTGTCTGCCCAGGGGGGGATTTCCGCCAGTCTCGGCAATATCACCGAAGACAACTGGAAATGGCATATGTACGATACCGTGAAAGGCTCCGACTGGCTTGGTGACCAGGATGCCATCGAATATATGTGTCGTGAGGCCGGACCTGCCGTGATGGAGCTGGAACATTATGGTGTGCCATTTTCCCGACTCGAGAATGGCAAGATTTACCAACGGCCATTCGGTGGTCATATGCAGAATTTTGGTGAGACACCGGCCCATCGTGCCTGTGCGGCAGCAGACCGGACCGGACATGCGATCCTGCACACGCTCTATCAGCAATGTCTGAAGCATCGTGCGGAAATTTTTGCAGAATATTTTGCCCTCGACCTGATTATGGAAGAAGGTGTTTGTCGTGGTGTGATTGCGTTAAAACTGGATGATGGCAGTATTCATCGTTTCCGATCCCAGACTACGGTGATCGCAACCGGTGGTTTTGGCCGGACCTATTTCTCCTGTACCTCGGCACATACCTGTACCGGTGATGGTAACGGGATGGTGTTACGGGCAGGTCTGCCCCTGCAGGATATGGAATTTGTCCAGTTCCATCCAACCGGTATTTACGGTGCCGGCTGTCTGATTACCGAAGGTGTCCGTGGTGAAGGTGGCTATTTGGTCAACTCTGAAGGTGAGCGTTTCATGCCACGTTACGCGCCAAATGCCAAGGATCTGGCCTCACGTGATGTCGTCAGCCGGGCCATGTCGGTAGAAATTCGTGAAGGTCGTGGTGTCGGCCCGGAAAAAGACCATATTTTCCTCAAACTGGATCATCTTGATGCTGATCTGATTTATAAGCGCTTGCCCGGTATCGCCGAGACCTCAAAAATCTTCTCCGGTGTTGATGTCACCAAAGAGCCGATACCGGTCTTGCCGACTGCCCATTATTCCATGGGCGGTATACCCACCAACTACAAAACCGAAGTCATCTGTCCGCGTGACGGCAATCCCGATGCCACAGTGCCCGGTTTATTGGCTATTGGTGAGGCGGCCTGTGTGTCCGTACATGGCGGGAATCGTCTGGGTTGCAACTCTTTGCTCGATATCGTGGTCTTTGGTCGAGCTGCAGCTCGTCATGCTGCAGCAACACTGAAAGCTGGTGTGACCCAGAAACCGTTGCCAGCCGATGCCGGTGATGCTTCTTTGGCACGTCTGGACAAGGTGCGTTATGCCAAGGGTAGTTTGCCGACATCCCAGGTGCGTCTGAATATGCAAAAAACCATGCAGGCCCATGTTGGCGTATTCAGAACCCAGGAAGTGCTGGATGAAGGTGTGACCCAGTTGGCACAGATCTGGAAATCGGCTGAAGACGTTCGTATCGAGGATCGTTCTCTGGTCTGGAATACCGATTTACTGGAAACACTGGAACTCGATAACCTGTTACGACAGGCTAATGTGATCGCCAATTCGGCAGCTGCCCGGCCGGAAAGTCGCGGTGCCCATGCCCGCGAAGATTACCCGGATCGTGACGACGAGAACTGGCTTAAACATTCATTGTCGTGGTTTACTGACGACGGCAAGGTCAGTCTTGATTCGCGACCGGTTCATTTGCAGCCGCTCAGTGATGAAATCGAAAGCATACCGCCCAAAGAGCGGGTCTACTAGACACTTATTGTGATTTGCCAATGACATAATCCGTGGATCGGAACGTTGATCGGTCCGATGAGCGGATACGAATTCTGATATAGAAAGGCGAGACATCATGGTTCAATTTGCACTACCAAAAAACTCCAGGGTTAATACTGAAGGCAGGGTTTTCCCGGCACCGAAAAATGCCAAAAAACCCCGTACATTGCACATTTACCGCTGGAATTGTGATGACGGTCAAAATCCCAGGGTCGATACCTACACCATCGATGAAGCCGATTGCGGGCCGATGGTGCTGGATGCCCTGAACAAGATAAAAAATGAGATTGACAGTACACTGACATTCCGTCGCTCCTGTCGTGAAGGCGTGTGTGGTTCCTGTTCGATGAACATCGATGGCGTGAATACCCTGGCGTGTATCAAATCCATGGATGAAATTGAGGGGGATATCCGTGTTTATCCGTTGCCCCATATGCCGGTGGCGAAAGATCTGGTTGCTGATCTGGATGACGCCCTGGCTCAATACGCATCTTCAGAACCCTGGATGAAGGTTGATTCACCGACACCGGTGGATCAGGAGCATTTGCAAAGCCCTGAGGATCGGGCCAAGCTCGATGGTCTGTGGGAGTGTGTGCTGTGTTTTTGTTGTAGCACCAGTTGCCCCAGCTATTGGTGGAATAGCGACCGTTATCTTGGTCCGGCGACATTGCTGCAGTCCTACCGCTGGCTGGTCGACAGCCGGGATGAAGCGACCGGTGAGCGTCTGGATGCGCTGGATGATCCATTCAAGCTGTATCGTTGTCATACCATCATGAATTGCACCAATACCTGCCCCAAACATTTAAATCCTGGCAAGGCGATTGGCGGTATTAAACAGTTACTGCTGGATCGCAGTTAGACCGTTCGTTCACAGGTTCAGACAGGATGGCGACTACAGATCAGGACGATCGTGAACTGGCACATCTGCGCTGGTTATGCAGACGCGGAGCCAAAGAGCTGGACCTGGCCCTCGAGAGCTTTCTGCAACAATACTATGCGCAGTTAAGTGCTGAGGAAGTGCAGTGCTTTACAAGGATGCTGGGTGAGTCCGATGTCAAACTCCTGTCATGGCTGTTTGGTCGTACTGAACCGGAAGATCAGATCATGAAAACCTTGTTCGAAAGGATTCGACGCTGTGCTGTGGTGGACGACCCAGCCTAGCCGGATACTCAGGCGAATAACGATCACAGGCCAATTTCTGACTTGTGTGTTGATGCTGGTGTTGAGCCCGGATGCTGGCAGCAAGGTGTTATTGATACTGGCCATTTGTCACTATTGTGAGCGCCGTTCAGAAATTGATCGCAAGGTGTACACAATCCGCTATCATCGACAGTCTGGCTGGACGCTGCAAGCGGGTTTGAGTCCACGTATTTCGATATTACTGGTCGGCGTTTATCGGCCCGCTCATCGTTGGCTGCTGGTTCGTTATCATCAACAGGATAGCAGACAAATTCTGACCCTGGCATTGGCCCCGGACAGCCTTGCCGTTAGTGCTTATAGTCGACTGTACCGGCAGCTGAGATGGACAAAAGTACGTCCTGTCTTGCAAGCCAACTTATCTGCCTGAACGGTGGTGACTGCATTATTCCTGATCAGGGGTGAGTACGGTATCCTGCAGCCAGTCATCAGAGCTTTCTGGATAGTCCAGTGTGTAGTGCAAGCCACGGCTTTCGTGGCGTTGACTGGCACTGCGAACAATCAGTTCGGCAACTTCAAGCAGGTTTCTAAGTTCCAGTAAATCACTGCTGACACGAAAGTTTTCGTAATATTCGTGGACTTCTTCCTTGAGTAAATTAATTCGGTGTTGAGCCCGTTGCAAGCGTTTGTTGGTACGCACAATACCAACATAGTCCCACATGGCCCGTCGTAATTCATCCCAGTTGTGTGATACCACAATTTGTTCGTCGGCATCACTGACCTGACTTTCATCCCATTCGGGCAAACTGATCCGGGTGTCATCCTCCGGCATGTGCGAAAGAATGTGTTCACTGGCAGCTTTGCCGTATACCAGACATTCCAGCAGAGAATTGCTGGCCAGACGGTTGGCGCCATGCAGACCGGTAAAGGTACACTCCCCGATGGCGTATAAACCGGCAACATCGGTACAACCGCATTCGTCAATCATGATGCCGCCACAGGTATAATGGGCAGCAGGAACGACGGGTATGGCCTCCTTGGTCAGATCGAAGCCATAATCCAGACAACGCTGGGTGATGGTCGGGAAGTGTTCACGAATAAAGCTTGCCGGTTTGTAGCTGATATCGAGCAGTACATGATCCAGACCGTGTTTTTTCATTTCAAAGTCGATGGCTCTTGCAACGATATCGCGGGGCGCCAGTTCCGCCCGTTCATCGTGTTCCGGCATAAACCGGGTGCCATCCGGCAACTTCAGTAATGCGCCTTCACCACGCAGTGCTTCGGAAATCAGGAATGACTTGGCCTGGGGATGATAGAGACAGGTGGGATGAAACTGAATGAATTCCAGATTGGCAACCCGGCAGCCGGCCCGCCATGCCAGGGCAATACCATCGCCGGTACAGGTATCCGGGTTGCTGGTATACAGATAGACCTTGGCGGTGCCGCCGGTGGCCAGAACCAGACGACTGGCTTCGAGACTGATCACTTTACCGGTGATCTGGTTCAGAACGTAGAGACCAAGGCAACGTTTTGGTCCAGGCAATCCCAACATTTTACTGGTGATAATATCGAAAGCCAAATGGTCCTGCAGGATCCGGATGTTGGGTTGTTTCCTGGCCTGGTCTACCAGACTAGTTTCAACTTCGCGACCGGTCGCATCGGCAGCGTGGATGATACGTCGGTGACTGTGGCCACCTTCGCGTGTGAGATGATAATGATTCGGGTCATTTTCGTCCCGGCTGAAGCCGACGCCATGATCAATCAGCCATTCTATGCAATCAGGGCCATTGGTGATGACTTGCTCGACAGCATCTTCGTGACAGAGACCGGCGCCAGCAATGAGCGTGTCCCGGATATGATATTGAAAAGAGTCATCTTCCCTGCGAACTGCGGCGATACCGCCCTGGGCATAATAACTTGAGCCTTCAGACAACTGGCCTTTTGCCAAAATAATGACCTTGGCACCTGACTCGGCAAGACGAAGGGACAGACTTAAACCGGCGGCACCGCCGCCAATCACAACAATATTCGACATGAGCTTTCCGCAACTCCATATAGTATGTAGTTAATCACGATCGTGTTACAGTACTTGATCAGATGCTGCATTGTACTCTTGGCTTTTTGTGACTTGAAGGTCAGAAGTCAGTCACTTGGTCCAGTGGCAATGGCAAACCTGAATATCTGGCTGGCAACAATTCTACACCTGTGGACCGTTTCTATGAAATCTTCGCTCTCTGGCTTGGCGTAGTACTTCAAGTAATTCTGGCGGGGTTATCTCCGCTATGGGCCTGTCCTGAAGCTGACTCTTATCCACATCTCCGAGCCCACGAGACTAAGGCGAATCTCGTATGCC
>CAZTLH010000161.1:0-6625 GCA_964614335.1 uncultured Gammaproteobacteria bacterium | reverse complement strand
ACCCACGGCTCCAGCAAAAACGACGTGAAGCACTGCTCGACGCCGCCAACCAATTACTGGGCCAAAAACACTACCAAACCATCACCATTCGGGAGATTGCCGAAGCGGCTGGGATGAAGTCTGCAATGATCAGCTACTACTTCGGTGGCAAAAATGAACTGTTTCTAGCCCTGGTTGAACGCATGGCTCTGGATATGCAGCAAGAATTGTCTGGATTACCCAAGGCCGGCGAGCCTATACGTGCGCTGATCAAAATGATGCTAAACAAACACAAGGAAAATTCAGGCATTTTTCGATTTATTGCCGATGAAACACTCGGTAACGGGATGCAAAATGAACAGAAATTGATGGAATTGATGCCACAAAAAATGGCGCTTTTTTTACCCGGGTTGATCCGCCGTGAACAAACTCGTGGAGTGCTCAACCCCGACCTTGACAGCCATTGGGTTGCCTTCTCACTGGTCTCGCTGATCGTAATGCCGGTGATCGGTGAAAACGTCAGAAACAAGGTATGGAAAATCGGCAACGAAACAATTGCCAGCCCGGCCTGGGCCGACCATGTCTATCACCTCTTCCTGAATGGATGCGGAGTCAAACGTGAACACTAACAACAAGCCAGCCCAAACCCCTGCCTTTCCCCGAAAAAAAGCCCTGTTACTGCCGCTAGTCGCCCTGGTTGGTATCATAATTGCGGTCATTCTGGTTCGCAGTAAGCCCCCAATGGTTCACGATGCTCAGGCAAAAGCGTTGCAAACTGCGGTTTCATACATCACTTTATCGAGCCAAAAGCTACGACCAGTGCTTTCAGGGTATGGCGTAGTAGAGCCCGATATTGAGCTCAATGTTGCTAGCGAAATCTCGGGGATGGTCAGCTATGTGCACCCGGAGCTACGCAAAGGAGCCATGATGTCCGCCGGTACCGAAGTGGTTCGTATCGATGAGCGTGATTACGTGCTTGCGTCACGACAAGCCGTGGCTGAATTGGCTATCGCCAGGGCCAATCTGAAAGAACTCGATCGAAACACCGATGAAACCCGCACCAGCCTGAAGCTGGTTCAACAGAAACTGAAGCTTGCAGAAACGGAGCTGGCGCGACTGACCATGCTACAAAAGAAGGCCCTCACTTCTCGCTCCAATGTCGACAATCAAAACTCACAAGTAATCCAACTTCGTCAAGAAGCGCAAAATTTGAATACACAGCTGGAAATTACACCGCCCAAACGTCAAGTGTTGATCGCTAAAATTGATACCGCAAAGGCCAATGTGGAACTTCGCCAACGCGACTTGCAACGCACACGAATCACCATTCCATTTGATGCCCGCATCGACTCCAATCAGATCGAGGCCGGACAGTTTGTTGCCAGAGGCGCCCACTTGTTTACCCTGCAGAACATGGACAAAGTGACGGTCAATGCCCAATTCCCAATCGATCAGTTTCGCAAATTGGCCAACAGCTTCAATATCAACGCCCAACAACTTCACAGCGCGTTAACATTGGCTGATCCGCAGCAATTCTTCAGGCAAATGGGTATTCGCGCGCGCGTAGAGTTACCCGACCTGCCCGGCATTATCTGGTCTGCGAGTGTGGAGCGTCTGAACAATAGCCTCGACACCAGCGCCAGAACGGTCGGGGTGATCGTGTCGGTCAATCATCCGTATCAAAAGATTCAACCGGGTATTCGTCCGCCATTACTGAAGGGAATGTATGTCAAAATTACCCTCGAAGGAGCCCCTGGAAATTATCTGTCTGTCCCACGAAGCGCACTGGAAGGTGATCGTCTGTATCGGGTCGGGGCCGATAACCGCCTGCAAATTCTTCATCAGTCCCCCACTCACCTGAGTGGCGAGTGGGCCCTGTTCACTACGACTTCAACCGACCACAAAGGTGCATTGCGGCCCGGTGACAAAATCATTACCTCGGCGCTGTTCCCTGCAGCCGCGGGGATGTTGTTATTGCCCACTCTGGATCAAACCGTGCGGTCGGTGACTGGAGAGCAACAGTGATCCGCTTTTTTACCCTCCACCCTACCGCAGCCAATTTACTGATGCTATCACTGGTTGCCATTGGGCTGGTGGCTCTCCCTGGTATCAAGAAAGAAACCTTCCCGGAAATCAAACGCTACGAAATGCAGGTTGTGGTTCCCTATCCAGGGGCAACCCCACTGGATGTCGAACAGGCATTGTGTCGACCACTCGAAGACGCACTCGACGGCATTAGTTTTATGGAAGAAAAACGCTGCGAATCCCGAAACTCGAAGGCCATCATGGTTGCCAAAATGCAGGAATCCGGTGATTTCAGAACCTTCAAGGATGATATTAACAGTGCCGTGAATGGTATCGACAGTTTTGCCGCCGAGTCTGAAACCCCGGTCATTAGCGAATTGGGACGAACCGAAAAGGTGATTACTGTCGCACTCACTGCAGACCTGCCGCAAACCGACCTCAAAACGCTGGCCGAACAGCTCAAACAACAAATGCTCCAGCAACATATTGCCCCCTTGGTTGAAATCACCGGTTTTTCGACCCGTCAATTTCGTATCCAGATTAAACAACACAAGCTACGAGAATATGGCTTAAGCCTGCAAAGTATCGCCGATGCGGTGGGACGGCAGAATCTTGATTTGCCACTGGGTGAAGTCAAAACTACCGACCGGGATTATCAAATCCGCCTCAGCAATGAAAGCAGATCGGTTAAGGAACTCGAGAAGCTGACCATTCTTAAAGGCAATAGCGGCAACGAAGTCAGACTAGGGGATATCGCTACAATCGTCGACACCTTTGAAAATGCTGAAAACAAGGTCACCTTCAATGGCAAATCCGCCGCGTTTATCGAAATCAAAAAGAATACCCGTGACGATAGTTTGAAAATTCTGCACAAGGTTAAACAATTTATCCTTCAAGACCAAGCAAAGCTGCCAGCAGGAATCACTCTGCAACTGACCCAGGATTACACCAGTATTCTCAGTGACCGGATCAGCATGCTTTCAACCAATGCCTGGCAAGGCCTGGGCCTGGTGTTTCTGGTGATGTGGCTGTTCTTCGGTTTACGATATTCGTTTTGGGTCAGCATGGGACTGCCGATCTCATTTTTAGCCAGCGCATTCATTCTTGCTCACATTGGGGTCAGCATCAACATGATATCGATGGTCGCTCTATTGCTTGGGCTCGGACTCTTAATGGACGATGCCATCGTTATTAGCGAGAGTATTGCCTCGCAAATGCGACAAGGTAAAAACCCCTCGCAAGCTGCCATTGACGGTACCCGACTCGTCGCCAAAGGGGTCATTTCCTCGTTTCTAACTACCTTGTGCGTCTTTACCGGTCTGGCTTTTTTGCAGGGCAACATCGGTCAAGTACTCAAAGTCATTCCGATCGTGCTGATCTCGGTACTCACCGTATCGCTAGTCGAGGCATTTCTGATCTTACCCCACCACCTGGAACACTCCCTCAGTCATGCGGCCAGGTCACCCGAATCCTCATTTCGGCGCAACTTCAACCGCGGCTTCGACCAGACCAGGATGAAACTTGACCGAATCGTGGCGCTGCTGATTCGTTTTCGCTATCCATTTGTCGGTGGAATTATTGCCGCATTTATCGCCACGGTGAGTCTGTTACCGGCAGGATTTATAAAGTTTTCTCCGTTCCCCAATGTCGAGGGAGACGTCCTTCAAGCACGAATTTTAATGCCTGCTGGTACACCATTACAGTCAACATCCAACGTGGTTAACCGGGTAATCGATGCGCTACACCGGGCGGCTTCCCCACTATCAGACAAAAACGTGCCGCTGGTACGAGCCGTAACCGTCACCTACAGCCAAAATGCCGACGCCTTCGAAACCGGCCCTCATCTGGCGACCATCAGCGTAGATCTGCTGTCTGGTGAACAGCGTAATACCTCTCTGAATGCCTTGATCCGTGCCTGGCGGAAGGCCATCGGCCCGATTCCCGGTGCACAAAATATTCTAATCAAGGAACCACAAATAGGTCCGGCAGGGCGGGCCATTGAAATTCGACTCAAGGGGAATAACCTCGACAAACTATCGCTTGCATCTCATGAACTGCAGCGATGGCTGAATGGCTATGCCGGCGTATCTAACGTGATGGATGACCTGCGCCCCGGCAAACCGGAATTCACCCTGCATCTGAAAGACGGGGCTTTTGCCCTCGGACTCGATGCCAGAACCCTGGCCAACCAGATCAGAATCGGTTATCAAGGCTACAAAGTGATGGAAACCCACGTGGGTCTCAACACCTTTGATGTCACCGTGATGCTTGACGAACAGTCGCGCCAGCGACTTGCCGATTTTACCAACTTTCCGATTATCCATCCGAAAACCGGCGAAGTGATACCGTTGGCCAGTGTTGCCGAGATTATCCCCACCCGAAGCTACTCCAGAATTCAGCGTATCGACAATTTCAGAACCGTCACGGTATTCGGCGATGTGGATGCCGAAATCAATAACACCAGCGCGATTCTTAAGGATCTAAAACAGGGATTCCTGGCAGATTTTCTCCAGCACTACCCGGATATCGAGCTGCAATTTCAAGGTGAAAGCAAAAACGGCGGCGAAACCCAGAGTTCGATGGCCGCAGCATTTGTATTAGGGTTGCTGGGTATCTTTATTTTATTGAGTTTCCAGTTCAGCTCGTATCTTGAACCTGTCGTGGTGATGCTCAACATACCGTTAGCGCTGTTCGGAGTTATTTGGGGTCATGTACTGATGGGGCTCGACATCACTTTACCATCGATGCTCGGTTTCGTGTCGCTGGCAGGTATCGTGGTGAACGACTCGATTCTGCTGGTCGAATTCGTCAAGCTACGGGTCAAGGAGGGTATGAGTGTTCACGACGCGGCAGCCCGGGCCAGCCACGACCGCTCCCGTGCGGTATTGCTCACCTCGCTCACCACCATGGCCGGAATGTTGCCGCTGCTGTTTGAAACCAGCTTGCAAGCACAGATACTGATACCGCTGGCAACCAGTATTGTTTTCGGTATCGCCTCATCCACCTTGCTGGTGCTATTTGTCGTACCCTGTCTGTATTGCATTCTGGAGGACATGGGTTGGACCACCAGTTCGCAGGCTCGCAGGAGCCATTAATTATTTGAACCAATTTTGGGTAGTTGTGACGATACAGAGCCAGCATCGTAATTTGGCCATGAACCAGGAGGAGTTCCCGCCAGGATTATGAAATACAGGATTTATCTACTGTTTTTGAGCCAGTTGGCCGTTTTTGGCCATCGAGTGAAAAAACAGTTGGCAAATCCTGCGTTAGCGGGAGCCACTGGGCCATAAGCAAGGTCACACAGTTGGTTGCAACTTATAGTTGTATTCTGCATTATTGCTGTGAGGGCTGATGTTGGTAGTCCCCAAATCCAGGAGCATGACAGAGGATAGAAGCCTGACAGGAGGTTGCCCGAGAACAGAGAGCATACTGCAGAAAAGCTGTGATGATCAGAGTAATTTCACTAATCCTGGCACTGGTTGCCATCATATTGCCAGTCGGGGCGCACGCCAAAGGCAACGAGGTCTGGTATAAATGCATTGCCCGGGCGGCTTCGCACACCGGCCGGTATACCTTCCGCATTAATACACAGCCCTGCCGGGTCTACTGGCTTGAGATTGATACGCAGATGAAAATTCTTGCGTGTGATCAGGGCAGGATACAGGCACTAAAGCCTTCGGCTATCAGCGATGCGGATATTGTCTATTTCAACATGAACACCGGCAGATTTTATGACAACGTATCGGGTGTCCATGACCGTGGTGTGTGCGAACGCATTGATACACCGGTTGAATGACCAGGTTTATCGGTGGAATTCCTGGCATTAATATGTCAGTTTAATTCGTTCCTTATCGTACAAATACGAAATTTCATACTATTGAATATATTGAAATTAATTCTCGTAGAAATGCAACTATCGACTTAAGCAACAGATGCATTACTCACCACGGAGATTCCGTTCATGGTGGGAGTTGCCCCTGCTGCTTAAAGCAACCAACGAAAAAAACTTTTCGATCCAGCACAACCTGATTTGGAGATCTAGAGAATAAGAAGGCCTGCTAGCCAAAACGGCCGGTAATGTAATCTTCAGTTTGCTGCTTGCCTGGATTGGTAAACATAGCATTGGTTTCGTTGAATTCGATCAACTTGCCGAGATAGAAAAAAGCTGTGTAATCCGACACCCGGGCCGCCTGTTGCATATTATGCGTGACCATGACAATGGTATATTCCTGTTTCAGGCTGTCGATCAATTCCTCGATCTTGGCCGTTGCGATCGGATCCAGCGCAGAACAGGGCTCATCCATGAGGATGATTTCCGGCTTGACCGCCAGCGCCCGGGCAATACAAAGCCGCTGCTGCTGACCACCGGACAACTGATTACCGGGCTGGCCGAGAATATCGTGGACTTCATCCCATAATGCGGCATTACGCAGCGCCTGTTCCACCGCATCCTCAATTTCATAACGACTGAGACGACCGTGCAAACGCAGGCCATAGGCGATATTGTCAAAGATCGACATCGGAAACGGTGTCGGTTTTTGAAAGATCATCCCCACCTTGTGGCGCAATTCCAGTGATGACACCTGTGGATCGAGCAGATTGGCGTCATGCAACATAATTT
>CAZTLH010000160.1:0-6626 GCA_964614335.1 uncultured Gammaproteobacteria bacterium | reverse complement strand
CTGCGGGCAAGGCTTTGTGCCACTGCAACTACAGCCGGCTCCACAGCCTTCGCCTTCTTCGTTGACAGGGCCAAACTGGGGATGACGACGGGCGAATTCACGGGCCAGAAATTGTACCGCCAGCCAGCCGAAGAGCAGGCACGGGATGACCAGCATGGCGACAATATAGTTGCCCATCAGCCGGCGCCGCCGCCGAGACCGGCAAAACCCATGAAGGCCAGAGATAACATGCCACCGAGTAACAGGCTCAAGGCGGCACCCTGGGTGACTGTAGGCACATTGACCAGGTCCAGTTTTTCCCGCAGGGCAGCCATCAGGACGATAGCCAGGGTAAAGCCGAGACCGCCGCCGAGACTGAAGGTGACGGACTGGGCAAAGTCATACTCACGAAAGGTCTGGAACAGGGCCAGCCCTAAAATTGCACAATTGGTGGTAATCAGTGGTAGATAGATGCCCAGCGAGCGAAAAAGTGCCGGGCTGAATTTCTTCATTCCCATTTCCACCAGCTGGACCGCCGAGGCGATCACCGCGATATAGCTGATCAGACGCAGGTATTCCATATCGAGCTGTACCAGCAGCAGATTCAGGGCGTAAGAACACAGCGAGCTGATCAGCATCACCAGCGCCGTCGCCAGACCCATAGGGAAGGCGGTGTTCAGCTTGCCGGAGACACCGAGAAACGGGCACAAGCCGAGAAACATAGCCAGTACGAAGTTATTGGCCAACACGGAATTGAGAAATATACTGGTCAGTGATTCAGTGCTCATTACAACAGCCTCCACTGATGATTTTTACCACACCACGACGTTCACGCAACCAGGCGAACAGCAAAAGCCAGGCACCGAGAACAAAAAATCCACCCGGTGGTAACACCATGATCACCCAGGGTTGAAACTGGGAGCCGAGTAGATCGATACCCAACAGCGAGCCATTGCCGAGTAATTCTCGTACGGCACCGATACAAACCAGCGCAATGGTGAATCCCGTGCCCATACCCAGCCCATTGACGATTGATGGTAACAATTTGTTGCGGGAGGCAAAACTTTCTGCCTGACCGAGGATAATACAGTTCACCACAATCAGCTGGATGAAGGCTCCAAGGGCGTTATACAGATCCAGACTGATGGCCTGTATGGTGTAATCAACCATGGTGACAAAGGTGGCAATGATCACAATAAAGGTCGCGATCCGCACCTGTTTGGGAACGACATTGCGTACCATGGAAACCAGTGAACCGGAGGCGACCAGCACAAACAGGGTGGCCAGACCCATGGCCAGTGCATTGATCACTGAATTACTGACCGCCAGTACCGGACACATCCCCAGTACCATGACAAATACCGGATTGTCATGCCAGATGCCCCGCATCAGCAAATCGAGGTTCGGATTGTCGGCGGTCTCAGTTCGCGTTGTCATGAATGCCTCCTTTGCGTAATACATCGATGAAACGGCTGAGTAGTGGCAATATTGCCTGCGAACGACGGTCGAGCATTCGCCCGACGGCCTTGGACGAAATGGTAGCACCCGAAATGGCATCGATTTGCCATGGATGGGATTTGCTGCCATGTGTTACGGTAACAATCTCATGGGCCAGACGATTTTGATCTGCTGTTAGAGTGGCATCAAGTTGTTCGAAATTTCGCTGAAAAGCGGCGTCGGTGGCGATACGATCGCCCAGACCGGGGGTTTCTGCCATTTTCAGGACCTTGATGCCGGAAATACACTGGCATTTGGCATTGTAGCCATAGAGAATACGCACCGTATCCTGATAGCCCTGGCCGGCAGCCTCGATCGCCACCCCGTGCAACCGGCCTTTGTTATCATAGCCGGCATAGATCGCCTCACCCGTGGCCCCCTTTTGTTCTGCTGGCACGATACCCGTGCTATTGAGCAGAAAATTGCGTTGTCGGGTGGCGCCAGGGATGACCTTGAAAATGGCTTTTTCGATGGCCTCACGTTTGTTTTGTTCCACCAGGGGTTTGGTATATTGATAGACCAGGACCACCAGCAGACCGGAAAGCATACCGGTCAGGGTCAGCGCCAGCAGTAGTTTAAAACTGCCGGTGGGTGTCGCTGGTTTTGGGTTGGTCGCTGTATTTTTGGGTTGATCGCTCATGGTGCGGATCGTCCCGGTTTTTTGCGTGCCCCATAGATCCGCGGCTGGGTGATGGCGGCAATCAGTGGTGCGGCAGCGTTGGCAATTAAAATAGCGTACATGATGCCTTCATTCAAGGCGCTGAACTGGCGAATGATGACCGTCAGGGAGCCAATCAGCAGGCCGTATAGCCAGACTCCGCGGGGTGTCAGTGGCGAGCCGACCATGTCGGTGGCCATGAACAGGGCACCGAGCATCATCCCGCCGGATAACAACACAAAATCCGGTGACGGGTAGATTTTTGGGTCCAGACCATAATGCAGGGGTACACTGATCAGCAGGGCACCGGCAAATACCCCGGCCGAGATCCGCCAGTCCATCATTTTGCGCACTGCCAGCCAGGACCCGCAGAGCAAAATAAGCAGAGCCGAGGTCTCACCGGCTGAGCCTGCGGTCAGACCCAGAAACAGGTCACTGCTGGAGCTGGCAATGTGCTGAAATTTCTGCAGTGCCAGCGGGGTTGCGCCGGTGAAGCCATCGACACCGAGTTGTTGACTCCAGTTGCTGGTATCGACCGGACGCAGAAATGGCCAGGCTAGACTCGACGGTATAAATTCCAGAAAACGTCCTGCTGCCAGGGCCGGTGTCCAGGTAGTGATGGCCACCGGAAAAGCTGCCTGCACGAAGGCCCGCCCAATCAGGGCAGGATTGAAGACATTACAGCCCAGGCCACCGAATAGTGCCTTGCCCAGGGCGATGGCGATAAAGCCGGCAACGGCGGCCATCCACAGCGGGAAGCCGGGTGGCAGGGTCAAAGCCAGCAGCAGACCGGTAATGATGGCGCTGAAATCACGCAGGCTGCGACTGCGATGCAGCAGTTGGTCGAACAACAATTCAGTCAACAGGCAACTGGCGGTCACCACCAGCAGCAGTGCCAGCGCGCTGATACCGAATAGATAAACGGCATAGGCACAAACCGGCAACAGCGCATACACCACATTGCGCATAATGGTCTCCACGGACGGTGTGTCGTGGATATGTGGTGAGGTATTGATTTCGATTTTGCGGTTACTGTCCATGACGGTGTCTTTAGGCGACCTGTTGTGCCTGCTCCCGGTTAATCGTTTTGGCAATGCGAAAATACTGTACCAGCGGGATATTTGCCGGGCAAACATAGCTGCAGCAGCCGCATTCGATACAGTCATTGAGGTGATAGCGTTGTGCCATGACCGCATACAGGCGTTTGCCGGCGAGTAAGCCGAGTTCACTGGGATTAAGCATCACCGGACAGGCGGCCAGGCAACGACCGCAACGGATACAGGGCATCACTGTGTGTTCGGTCTGTTCCAGCGCATCTTTGGCAAATACCAGCACACCCGAGGTTCCCTTGGTAATGGGCACATCCAGCGAAGCAACAGCCGCACCCATCATCGGGCCACCGAGGATGACACGTTCCCGGCGGGTCTTGATGCCCAGCTGCTGCAACACAAAACGCAATGGCGTACCCAGCGGGATCAGATAATTGCCCGGTTTCTTGACTCCACTACCGGTAATGGTCACCACCCGTTCAATCAGCCCCTGACCCAGTGGCAATAACTCACCCAGTGCCGCCAGGGTGCCGGTATTGCTGATCATCAGCCCCACTTCAGACGGCAGGCCACCGGAGGGAATTTCGATTCCCAGAAGTGACTTGACCAGCATCTTTTCCGCCCCTTGGGGATATTTGGCTTCGATAGCGGTGACTTCGATCGGGTCATCGGGACGCAGATGGTCGCGGATGACCAGCACGGCATCGAGTTTGTTATCCTCGATGCCGATGATGGCCCGTTTGGCACCGACCGCCTTGCGGACCAGACGGATACCCGCCAATAATTGTTCCGGTCGTTCCAGCATAACCCGGTGATCGGTGGTCAAATAGGGTTCACATTCACTACCATTGACCACCAGGGTATGAATCTTGTGTTGTGGTGGCACCTTGAATTTGACATGAGAGGGAAAAGCAGCACCACCGAGACCGGCCATACCGCAGTCCTGGGTGGCCTGGATCAGTTGACCCGCGTCGAGATGTTCCAGATCCACACGTTGGCTGCGCATCACATCCTGGGTATCACCATGATAGACATGGATCAGGATGGCCGGTGCTCGCGGGCCGCGGGCGGTGGGCATCAGATCGATGGCCTTGACCCTGCCGGTGGCCGGAGCATGGACAGGGACCGACATAAAACCATCGGCATGGGCAATGACTTCCCCCCGCACCACTTCCTGGCCAGCCTTGACCAGTGCCACGGCCGGAGCGCCGATATGCTGTGATAGTGGCACCACCAGTTCGTGGGCAAATGGGAAGCGACGTATCGGCTGACCACAGGTATCCTGTTTGTTATCCGGTGGATGGATACCGTGGCGGATCGAACGTCGGTGAAAGAGCGCAGCTAAGATCATCGATAATACGCTTGTGCCGTTTTACGCGGTCAACAGCGATTTAACTTGAACGGTTGCAAGGCAAACCGGCATCATTGGTATTTTTCCGCTCTTTTCACCAGTTTTTCAAGATTCTTTTCGTTCGGGTTGAAGGGTGTTCCCGGATGCAGACAACCTGCGGTGCATTTCTCTGCGGCCTTGACGATATCGATATAGGCACCTGCCTTGGGATTAACGACGATGGCCTGCTGATTATCATTATAGGCGAACATGCCCGGGTTAATCCCGGTACATTCGTCACAGGTGGTGCATTCCGGGGTATCGATCCACACCGGTTCATAATCATTGGGTTCTGCACCGTTACCGTTGTTACCGGGTTGCTTGGCGGTGGCGGTCTGGGCAGTGCTGGCGCTGAATCCGTCCAGCAGTGTGGTGGCTCCACCATTGCTGAGACCGAGCAGGGTGGAGGCTAGGTTCTGCGCCAGATCGACCTTTATTTGATCACGCAGGGCCGTGGTATCAGCCTGTTCAGATGCCGTGCACAGGGATTGTAATTGGTGCCAGAATTGTCGGCGTTCGAGGGTAGAGCGAACCATGGCCTCGGAAACCAGTACCCGGATCAACTCCTTGTTAATGTTCGCACCCCAGATATAGGGAAATTTGCCGTCACGTTCATCCTCTTCCAGCTCAATAAACTCCGCCAGCGGTATCATGTCATCATTCCAGGTCTTGCGCGGAGCCTGACGGAAATTCTTGCGGAAGCGGCCTTCACTCAAGGCGAAGTCGGCGAAGGTCAATGGCAGATCCAGTTGCTGTTGCTTGCCGTCCTCAAGGTAACTGAGTTTATAACGGGTCCAGTCCTCTTGTGCCACCGGATTGCCCTCCAGTGTGCTGCATTCCTGCAGGGTATCCCCCTGGTCGGGATCAAAGCGGAACAGTGGGTAGGCACGTGACTCAACGGCCAGACGACTTTGCACTTCGGCCGCATCATCGGCCACCCCGTGCTCGGGTTGGCAGACTGCATAAATATTGAACAGTGCCGGGCGACGACTGTTCAGACCGTCAATAAACCCTTCCAGAAGGTGAGTAGTATGGGAAAAGGAGCCTTGCAATACAAAGGCCGAACGATGAGCCATGGCGATCAGACTCATTTCCTTGCGGATCTCTTTCTTGCCCTGCATGGTCTTGCCCCAGGGAGCCATATCGGCCACCTGGCTGATAAAGCCGGAAGTACAGGATTGGCCGCCGGTATTTGAATACACCTGGGTGTCGAGCACAAGCACCTTGATTGGTATACCGGACATCAGTGCCCGGGATAAATTCTGAAATCCGATATCATACATGGCACCATCACCACCGACCGAAACTACGGGTGGGCACAAATGCCATTCTTCATCGCTGAAATCCTTCCAGCTGAAATGATGAAAATAATCTTCATGTTCGGTACTGTTGTATTTTCCGTCCAGTTCCAGCCGGGCCTTGCGTATGGCTTTGAAACCATCGCCCATTTTGGCCATATGGCCTTCAAATATACCCATGGCCATGGAAGGTGAGTCCTGAAATAAATGGTTGGTCCATGGGAATGGATAGGGATTGTAGGGAAATGTGGCACCCCAGACCGAGGTACAACCGGTGGAATTGACCAGCCCCAGATCGGAACGGCCGGTTTTGCCATGATCGGTCAGGTAACGGCTTTTGAGGTCACGCAAATTGTCCAGAATACCGGTGACCCACTGCAGCCATTCAGAGTCGAGTGGCTCGGCATTTTCCTTTTCCAGACCGGTGGTCAGGGTGCTGAGGGTGAAATTGCCATTCCGGGCATTATCGATGGTTTCCTGGATGGTGCCGTGATCACTCAAATCCAGGCCTTGTGCCAGACGCAGCCGGACATGGGTTTCCAGACGATTGATCAGGTCATCAAGATCGGCCAGGAGTTTCTTGACCCGGGGTTGCATCAGCGCCGTGGCGGTGGCGGTAAACAGATGGATGGTGGTTTTTTCCCCGCAACCAAGGCAGGCACCATCACCGGAGACCATTGAGGAATAGCTGCGTTTGTCCAGCATCAGGGTTTCGAGAGCGCCGATCTTTTCATCGAGGTCATCAACACGGATAA
>CAZTLH010000159.1:0-6641 GCA_964614335.1 uncultured Gammaproteobacteria bacterium | reverse complement strand
TTTTAAAAGAAATGCCGAAAATACATGATCAATTATCTTGATGGGTGCATCTTTTGCTTCAGGCTCTTGCTGTTCTTGAATGGCTCAATATGGTCTGGAGTTTGTGTTTGACAGAATCTTTGCTCTGCCCTGTTCAACTGTAGATATTGATGTATTTGATACAGATTACACGCAGGCAGGAGGCGATGTTTTTATCATTGCTGACCAGGCACTGATCATGTATCTGGACAATTAATTCGGGTAGAGTCATGCCCAGTTCTTCGGACATGGTGTCCAGGACTGTCCAGAAAACACGCTCCAGCCGGATGGATGTGGAGTGGCCATGGATACGAAAGCTACGTCGTTCAGGGATGAAATCCTGCACCTGATCCACCAGACAGGCATTAAACATATGATCAAGCACATTTTTGGTTTCCAGATAAATTGACATAACTGATTGCTCCGTAAGGAAAATACCTGGCATAAACTTGTCAGTCGAAACCTGCTTGGCAGTAGATTTCGATGTTGTCAATAAATACTACCTCAAAAATCAGACCCAATGTTAGCATAGCGCTGACGATAGTTGATGTCATTATGTGTCAACACACTATGAGGAGATGATTATGCGAGCTACATATAAAGTATTGCGATCAAGGCTGGTGTTATCCGGTGCGGCCGGGCTATTTTTGCTGTCGTCGGGTATTGGCAGCGCACTGGCAGCGATGCCGCTGGTGGATAGTGCCTGGGTAAAAGCCAATATTGGCAAGCCAGATGTTGTTTTTCTGGATGTACGGGGGAAGCTTGCTGGAAAATCCAGAGCAGATTATTTGCGGGGCCATATTCCTGGCGCGGTCTGGACCAATTATCTCAAAGATGGGTGGCGTGCCAAGGATGCCAATGGTACGCCGGGTATGATGGCGCCGGTCGCCAAGCTGGAAAAATTGATCGGTGGCCTGGGTATCAGTAACAGTTCACATGTCGTGATCGTACCCAATGGCGGCAAGGCAACCGATATGGGCACGGGTACAAGGATCTATTGGACATTCAAGGTGCTTGGGCATGACAATGTGTCCTTGCTCAATGGCGGAATGATGGCCTATACCCGAGCGATTGACAAAACGACGAAAAAGCCACTAAATCCCATCAGTAAAGGCATGGTTAAACCGACAGTGGTGGCTTTTAGTGCACATCCTCGTATGAGTTGGGTTGCGACGAAAGAAGAAGTGAAGAAAGCTTCTGAAAGTGCTGGCATGCTGGTCGATAACCGGCCAAATAGCCAATTTATGGGGGTCAATCGTCATCCAAAGGCTAAACGTTTCGGTACCATTCCGGGCGCAAGAAATTTGCCGGAAAATTGGTTGACTGAAAATGATGGTGGCACTTTCCGCTCCAAATCGTCACTGGTCAAGTTATATGCGGCAGCAGGCGTGCCGACATCTGGTGAGCAGATCACATTCTGTAATAGTGGTCACTGGGCCAGTATCGGCTGGTTCGTTAGCCATGAAATCATGGGTGACAAACAGGTAAGAATGTACGACGGCTCAATGCTGGAATGGACTGCAGACAAAAGCCTGCCCATGGAGCAAAAGATAAAGTTGTAACCTGAAGCAAGAGGTATCGTCTGCCGGGAGCGGGCATTCTGTCCGCTACCTGCAGGCTGTGATCGGATTCGTCGGACTATTCTCAGACTGTGTATTCTTTTTAAATTCATACATATAGGGATTTGATTCAATGGAATTCTTTAAAAAAACTTTGGATCCGGTAATTGCTTTAGTCGCAATATCAGTACTCGATATATTTCTATTTGTAATCGTTGGGGCCTGGACCGTGGGTGGGGGCGAGACCATGATGACCGGGCTGGTCGCCAAGGCTATATTGGGTAGTGATATCGAGAAAATTCCATTCTGGAATCTCGTATTCCCACCAACCTTTGGATACTGGAAAATCTATATCAGCCTTGGTATGTTGTTTGGCGCCTTTGTCAGCGCCGTGATTGCCAAGGAATTCTACCTCCGTGTGCCAAAACATCTCTCGGAATGGGTGATGATTACCATTGGCGGGCTGATGATGGGTGTTGGTATCCGTCTGGCCTTTGTCTGTAATGTCTCGACATTTCTTGGTTTGACACCACAGATGAATCTTGGAGGGTATCTGGCTGTTACTGGAATTGTAGCCGGCGCCTGGGTTGGTTCGTTAATCTATAAAAAAGTACTGGGGGTTTGAAAAATGTCGGTACTCGGAGAATGTCTGGTGGCCTTTGTGTTTGGGTCCTGTGTAGGTGTATTGGTGCAACGTTCAAGATTTTGCAATACCGCAGCATTACGTGACGCGATTTTATTCAAGAGTTACCGTAATACCAAGGCGTTGTTGGTGGCAATGATGATTCTAACGATCGGCTTTACCGGTTTCATGTCGATCGGTGAAGGACACCCCATGCATTTTGATGTGGGCTTAAACCAATTGGCCGGCTTGTTCATTTTTGGTATTGGTATGGTCCTGGCGGGTGCTTGTACGGTATCCACCTGGGTCAAGGCCGGTGAGGGAAATGTCGGTGCCATGTGGGCGCTATTGTTCACATTTATCGGTATGTTTCTGTTTTCCCTGGTCTGGTCGGTCAATTATTGGCCACCGGCACCGGCCAGTATGACTGGAGAGCCAAATCTGGAAGCATTGCAGTTCGGATTTGCCAATGCAGCCACCTTACAAGAAAAACTTAAAATCCCAGCCATAGTATTTGGCCTGATCCAGGCCGGAGTGCTGTACATGATCTATCAGGCGATACTGCGTCGTGAACGGCGTCATCTAAAACCGGTGAAAGCCGTTTCTGCTGTGCCTGTGACCGCTAAGGAGACAATGTCAGCTACGGTATTTGCTTCTGAAACCGCAGCAGCCGAGTAAAGTTGTAACGAAGTGAATATTTAGACAGTAAATCAGCATATTACATAAAGGGGAAAGCCATGGCTTTTTTTGGCCGAAAAAATAAAGTGTCGTCGACTGCCTCGACGGGCAGCGCTGTGTTAAGCACAGGAGAGACAGTGACGTTGACTACAAGCATTGATTGTATCGGTGATTCATGCCCGCGTCCGCAGTTGATGACGAAGAAAGCCTTGTCCTCTTCAGCGCCTGGTGATGTCATCGAAATACTGATTGATAACCCGACCTCGATGGAGGCGGTTGCGACTATGCTTCCGGATTTTGGGGCAACACATTTGGATACCATCAAGGCTGATCGGTGCTGGAAGATTTATGCCCGAAACAATTCCTGATCCGTCAAGTCGCCAATTGCAGAGCAGATATACGATTATGATCACCAGATTGACACAATTCTATATGCTGTCCGTGGCCATCGTCTCGATTGTCGCGTTGTGCTATATTTATATTTACCCACCGCAGTCCATGCGCTCGAACCGTGACGGTGTGCCCTATTTTATGCCGAAGGTGCTTAATTTGGAGACGGGCCAGCCAATGAGTGTTGATGAGCTGATTCGACATTACCGTGGCAATTGATTCAGGTAGAAAACAATGGCAATAGATTTTGAAACCGCTATCCAGTTATTGATGTTTGTAGTTGCCTTTGCAGGCATGTATCTGGCCTTTCTTAAAGATTCTATGTAGCGCAATGAGGAGTATTGTTATGTGGAAAATCAATTTATTGTTTTGTGTGGGTGCTGTAACGTTGAGTGTGTTGGCAGCAGCCTTTGCTATCCCCTATGCCTCCTTGCCAGCAGCCAAACTCACGCTGTCCAGGTCAGTTGTTGCGGCAGAAGATCTTGGTTCAGTGGACCTTGGTGAATTTGGTCAGGTATCGGTATCCGAACTGGCAGCATATTATATGGAGAATCCACCTCTACAGCAGTCCAGCGTTTCCTCGACGCCGGTCAAGGAAAGAAAAGTCCACTTTGAGGGATGTTAATACAGGCCGGCGAAAGGCGATGTAGTGATCAGCAATTATGCGTCTAGCGATAACAGGCTGGATGGTGACGAGTATGCTGGTCCTGCTGGCTTGTGGTGACGTTTTGTATGCGGATACACCGGTCGTAGAGTACACCCGTATTGCTCCTGACTCTGATTACTTTGTTCTCGATGTACGGTCACGTGCGCGGTGTGAACAAATGAGTCTGGCAGGAGCCAGGTGTCTGCCAGCCACTGATTTTTTTGCTCCCAATCGGCGGTTGGCCAATTTCAGTGGCCTGTTATGGTTACTTGGAACGGCCGGTTTAACCGGGGATGAGCATGTGCTGCTGGTCGGTGACACGGGACCGGGCAAGGAGTTTGTTGCCGGTCTGCTTTATATTATGGGGCAGGATCGTATATCTGTCCTGATCACACCTTATTCCGGGTTGAAGAACCTCAAGACTTCACCGGGCGAGGGACGATCCAACATCCGTGAGGTCATTTTCCAAAAACCGATGCGTGCAGATTCGCTGGTGTTGCGTTGGGAACTGGTAAAAATGCTCTCTGATTCCCGGAAGGTTGTGATCTTTGATGGCCGTAGCGAGAATGAGTATTGGGGAGAAGAATTACGAACCCTGCGTGGCGGGCATATCCCGGGAGCAGAATTATTGCCGTTGTCATTGTACCAGTCAGCAGTTACAAGACAGTCTCCTGTGCATATAGGACGCCAGACTGCCGTAGTTGCCTATGGCCACGATAATTATGAAACACTGATTGTTTTGGCTCGTTTGCTAGCCAGTGGCGTCAAAACGACGGCTCTGCTGGACGGCTGGGTTGGTTGGGCAGAAGCCGGGGCATTGCCTGTTGACAGTGTGGTCTATGCTGATCTTCGTCAGCAGGGCTCGCCACCCAAACGAATTGATAAAAGTAAACAGTCTGGCGTTCAGTCCAAGAACACATTACTGCTGGTTGTACTGGGAGTCTTGATTTTGCTCGGGGTTTTTATGGCAGGCTACTTCTTGCATAAATTGATAGCAGGCAGAGGAGAGTAGGTATGGATGTTCTTTTTATTGTTTCTACACCGACTTGTGGTCGTGTAGTTCGTGGGCTGACAGATGCAGCCAGCAGGGCCAAGGTGAGTTGGGCAATATTTTTTACCAATGACGGCGTCAAGATTTTGCAGGATGAAAAATTTACCCAAAGCCTTCAATTTGCCTCGATGGCAGTAGTTTGCCAGGAATCGTGGCAGCGATATATGGGTGAGAAAGTTTGCCCTGTGGAAGGCGGTAGTCAAACCAATCATTCCAGCATGGTTGCAAGTGCCAGACATATCATCAGCTTGTAAAGCGATTACAGGAGACTTGAATGCCAACAAACAACAGAAAAGTATTGGTACTGGCCAGACGTGATCCTGTCGAAGCGATGCGGGTCGCAGCTGGTCTTACCATTTTTGGTCATGACATCCGTTTGATATTTATGGGCCAAGTGTTGAGTGAAGAAATCATGGCAAGCGAACATGCCGAGTTGCTTGAATTGGCGGATATTGAACCTGAAACGACGGTACAGGAGATGGCTGAATACATGAATGTTGTGGCTGAGCCTGACCTGGTAAAAGCGCTGCAGAGCAGTGATGGAGTGATTAATATATGAATCAGGAGTCTATTTTGGTACTTGAAACCGGTTTGTTCGGGGACATGGATGTGCTACACAGAGCACTGCTTCTTGTTGACGGGACCTCGGTGATTGATTTGTGCTCTGATAATGAGGATGCAGTGGATTGGGATCATGTCATGACGCAAATTCTGGCATCGAATCGTGTTATCGCCATTTGAAGCGCGAATGTTTCGACGGAGTACAAGCTTCATTATTGTGTTTGCCCTGGTTATTATCAGTATTTATTTCATGGCAGATGCGGCATTGGCTCAAGGGGAACATGCCCGTAGGGCCGGAGCTGAAATCCAGGTTTTACTCGGAGATGCCAGACGACTGCAGCAAATGAAGCTACCTCAGAAACACCGTAAAGGCTTGAGAGATCGTATCCGTGGAGAACTGTCCGATCTTGAGATTTTATTGCGGTTGGCCAACCAGGGAAAGAGAATGACGCTTGCTGATATCTCGGTTGCTGTGAAGGAGCTGCGTTCCAGTTTTATTGACAATGATCTATCCGGATTTATTCAACGGGCAAAAAAGATCGCCGTCGTTTATCCGTTATTGTCTTTTGTTTCTGGCTCAGTGCATCGAGCCCAGACTTTACATGCCCAGCTATGTGCTGGATGCCATGATCAGCCCTATTTGGATATGGAGCGACCGGCACTCAATCTGTTTCAACAGGCCCGGGTACAGTCCGTTGTAGAATTTCTTGCACGCCTCATAATCGGTGTTCGTGGCGATCAATTGACCGGGTATGGCAATCCATTGACTGAAGCCGAGATCGCGGGGTTTGCTGATTATTATCGGACAGGTAGCCAACCCTGAACAGCGTCCGGTATGGGGTCGAAGTTCTAACCGATTACTTTGGCTGTAGTTCCGTTACTTCAATAAACAACGTAGACATAACGGGTGCGAGATTTGTGCACAACGATGGGGAATCGATATTATGATGTTGTTTTCAACGGCTGGGGCCATTTTAGCTATTGATCGGAGCGGGCTATTGGGTAACCCCCTTGTTTCCAGCTCTTTTTCCGAACTTGCTCCTTGTTCTCATCGTTAGATTGTGGATCGCTCCGCTCTCACGATCTATCCTTGTTTGTTATATGCTCAGTCGGATC
>CAZTLH010000158.1:0-6647 GCA_964614335.1 uncultured Gammaproteobacteria bacterium | reverse complement strand
TAAATCACAAGTCACTAAATCACAAGTCACTTGGGGGCCGAAATTATTTGTCACGGTCATGGTGCTGGCGCTGGTTTTTTTCTGGTGGTTGTTGATGTATTCACATGGTGTGGCCGTACCGGAATAGAGGGCCGGAATAGAGGGCCGGAATAGAGGGAATTCCAGACTCCTGCGGTTGATTCAGGTCTGGACTGCACAGGCATGTTGAAGGTGGTAATGAATAAGGGGATTGATGATGAATTTGAGTAATCCGGTAGTGGCCTGGTTGGGGGCGATTGTAGTCACCCTGGTGTTTTTCTACGGGCTTGACCAGCTCATTATGAGTATGCAGGGTTTGCCCCTGAATCTGAATTTGACACCAGTTCAGTGAATAAGTATAGGGATTTGCCTGCAGGGAGAGCGAAGAAGATGAAACAGATGCCGTGTACTTCAGGTTTGAGTCATCATGGACATTTACGATCACGGTGCGTGTTGAACTGGAAAAGCGTATTGGTCACGAGTGGTCTGCTGGCTGTGTTGATGTTGGTCCTGCCACTTGGTGTTTCTCTGGTTGATTCTACGCCAGCTATTGCATCATCCAGCCTGAACTGGCTTGGTGTGGGTCAGGCAGTCGCCGCAGAGACAGTTGATCAGGTTGCACCGGCGGGTGACAGTGCCACGAATGAATTAATACCGGCGCCACAACCCGAGGCAAAAGATTACCCCGATATCGGGGTTTCAAGCCGCTCTGTTGTCTGGATCGTGGCCCAGCTTCATCTCTATTTTGGTGCCTTTGTACTGGCGGTGCCGATTTTTGTATTGCTGATCGAATGGATCGGGGTCAAGACCGGAGATGCGCGGTACGAGGCCATGGCGCATGAATTCATGAAGATTTCTGCTACAGCCTATGCCATTACCTCCTTATTGGGTGGTTCACTGGCATTGTCCCTGTTCCTGCTGTACCCGGATTTTATGGGTTATATGATGCGGGTATTTGGCAGTCAGACCCTGGTCTATGCAGCCTTGTTCTTCTCCGAAAGTATCGTTGTCTATCTCTATTACTACAGTTGGGATGCCCTGCGTTATGGTAATTCCAAGTGGGTACATCTGACATTGGGTCTATTGGTCAATGTGGTGGGTCTGACATTGATGGTGATGTCGAATGCCTGGGCAACCTTCATGATGGCCCCTTCCGGTGTCAATGAAGTAGGGGCGGTGACGGGAAATATCTGGGCAATCCTCAAAGGCCCATTGTGGAATGCCTTGAACCTGCATCGATTTATTGCAAATATCGCATTTGGTGGTGCGGTTGTTGGCGCCTATGCGGCCTATCGTTTTCTCAGTTGTAAAACCCAGGAAGAAAAGGCCCACTACGACTGGATGGGTTATACCGCAAACTTTATCGCCATACTGGCTTTTCTGCCCTTGCCCTTCGCCGGTTATTATCTGATGGCTGAAGTGTATGCTTATTCACAAACCATGGGGATCACGGCCATGGGTGGTATTTTGGCCTGGTTGTTTATCGTGCAGGCGGTGTTGATCGGGGCGATTCTGCTGGCCGGTAATTATTATTTATGGTCCGGCATGTCGCGAACCGAAGGCGCGGAACGCTACCAGGGATTTATCAAATACATCGCTTTTGTACTGGTTACTGCGTTTCTGGTCTGGATAACGCCGCATACACTGATCCTGTCACCGGCAGAAATCCAGCAGCTGGGTGGCGCCCATCACCGTATTCTGGGTGTCTTCGGTATTATGCCGGCCAAGAATATTGCCGTAAATTTGATGTTGATCTTTACCTTCCTGTCCTTTCAGCTGTTTCGCCGCGCCGACAAGGTGGCAGTCGTTTCCTGGGAGAAGGCAGGCAATGCCCTGATGGTCACAATCTATGCGGTCGCCATCTTCAATGTCATCTTTGCCGGGGTGTATTACGGCTATTTTACCAATACACTGTACAAGGTGGGGTCTTCGGTGATGCAGGTTGCATCGACACTGACGGTCATCATTACCGGTATTATTCTGGACACCTATTTATACAAGGGCGCAAAAACCCTGCCCTCGCATTGGGGCAAGGTCTCGAATCGTTCGCAGTATGCGTTGTTTGCGCTGCCGGTTTCCTTTACCTGGTTAATGGCCTTGATGGGGTATGTTCGGTCTTCGGTACGTACCCACTGGCATATCAATAATATTATGCGGGATAACTCACCGGATAATTTTATCCCGACCATCGGTTATGCCGGCAATATGATGACCATCGTGACTGTTTTGTTTATCGCCATGGTGTTATTTGTGTTTTGGGTCAGTACATTAAGTGACAAGAAGCAGCTGCCGCCTGAATCCGGAGCGCAGGAGGTGGGGCAATGATATTACTCAGGGTGTTGGGATTTTCGCTGTTGTTGACCTTGATCTTCACCCTGGTGGCCAATTTGTTGCCACAGGTTGAAGGGGAAGCACCCAAGGCAACCAAGGTGGATATTGGTTCATTGACACCGGAAAAATATGCCGCCCTGGGGGATTCCATCTTTCACGGCAAGGGGACTTGTACGCTGTGCCACAATGAACGTGGCAGAGCCCCGGATATTGACGTGTTAAATATGGCGGATGAGACCAAAAAAGCGCTGGCCGACCCTAACTACAAGGGCAAGGCGTCAGACATTGAAAGCTATATTCACGAGTCCATGCTCGAGCCCTCTGCCTATGTCGTGCCGGGATTTGGCAAAAAAGGAGCAACGGATGTCAGCCCCATGCCGACGATATCCAAGCCACCCATCGCATTGACAGATATTGAAATTAATGCCGTTATTGCCTATTTGCAGAACAAGGATGGCAATGAGATTACCGTTTCACTGCCTTCAGTAGATGCAGCACCGGCACCTGTAGATAGTGGAGACAGCGGTGGTGATGCACCAGCTGCAGCGGCCACCGCAGAAGAAGCGCTGGATAAATACGGCTGTACCGCCTGTCATGCCATTCTGGATTCGGAAGCGGATATGGGGCCAGATCTGAAAAAAGTTGGGCCCACATTGACGGAGGAATTTATCCGCAAGAGCATTATCTATCCGAATGCAGATATTACCAAAGGCTATGAGGCCGATATCATGCCCCCAGACTTCGCGGAGCAGATGAATGTCAAGGAACTGGAGATGATCGTGAAATTTATTCATGCCGGAGGTGCCCAATGAAGCACTTGAAAATACCGGCGTTCTGGCAGGCTGTGCTGGTTACCGTAATGGCCTACCTGGCACTGAATAACGCATTTCCTCCGGTTACACCGACCACCTTGCTGGTGCAGTACATGATTGTTGTGGTGATTGGTGTATTGTTGTATTTCAGCTTCGATGATGCGAGATTCGCAGAATTCAATAGCCCGATCTTGAATGTGTTGCGAGCAGATGGTGTGTTCTATACTAGCCTACGCTGGTTCTATCTGTTAGCGGTTCCGGCATTGGTTGGTTATCTGGTTTATGGCGTCGTAAAGCCCTCATTTGAGGCACCCGTGGAATTGCGCCAGGTCCATCCTGCACCGCCATCGTCATTGCGTGTGTTTAATAAAAAGTTTGATTTGACAAAACTGCAGAATCCATTACGAACGAAATTACTGGAGACCTTCAAGAAAAGCCCTGAAGAAGGCTGGAAGGCCTACAGGTCGGAAGTTAAAAAAGGTCGTGATATCTTCTACAGCAACTGTTTTTTCTGTCATGGAGATCTGCTGGATGGCGAAGGGGTCTATGCCAGGGGATTTAATCCGTCACCCGCCAATTTTCAGGATGTCGGTACCATTGCCCAGTTACAGGAAGCGTTTGTCTTCTGGCGGATCACGACCGGCGGCCCGGGTCTGCCAAAGGAAGGCACACCATGGAATTCGGCCATGCCGGTCTGGCATGAAATGTTGTCCGAGGACAACGTCTGGCAGGTGATCACCTTTCTCTATGATTATGTGGGTCAGGTGCCACGAATCTGGGATAAGGAACGTTCCAGGGCGGTGACCGGGATTAAGGAAGAAATCCTGAAGAAGCGGGCTGGAATGAAAGGCAAGGAGTTATACACGTTCCGTTGCGCCGCCTGTCATGGTGAAGAAGGGGCTGGCGATGGACCGGCAGCAAAGCGCTTGTACCCAAAACCCCGTGATTTTACCACCGGTCTGTTCAAGTACAAGACGTCGCCGGGCAAGGAGCTGCCACTCGACGAAGATCTGTTCAATACCATCAAGTTTGGTCTTAATGGTACGGTAATGCCGGCCTGGGAAAGTCTGATGAGCGATGAACAGATCAAAAGCCTGATCCCCGTGCTCAAGGGTTTTGATACCTTTGGTGCCTGGGCGCCGGCGGATGCACCGGATGATGCTTTTGACCCGGATACCGGAAAGTACAAGGGCACACCGATTTCAGTGACCAAAAAACTTGAACTCAAGAACCAGATTCCCTATACCCCGGAATCGATTGCCCAGGGCAAGCTGGCATTTCACAAGAAGGACACTTGTAGTGCCTGTCATGGCCAGGATGGTCGTGGCAATATCACCTCCGGCAAACGCCTGAAGGATGACTGGGGCAACCGGATCTGGCCACGGGATCAAACCGAACCATGGACCTGGCGGGTGACCAATGTGCCAGGAAACACCCCCGAGGCCAGGGATGCGACCATCCGCAATATCTTCACCCGCCTGTCGGTAGGCATCCCGGGAACACCGATGCCGGAACACACCAAGACTGTGGCCGAAAAAGATCGCTGGAATATTGCCAATTATGTCTACTCCCTGCGCACCACACGCACACCATTGACCGATAAATCGGTGGTCCGCGGGACGAAAGTAACAGGCGAATTGCCAGCGGGTGTCGATGACAAGGCCTGGCAAACGGCCGATGCCACAACATTGAAAATGGTTCCCAATATCATCAAAGAGGATCGTTTGTTCACGCCACTGACCGATGCCGTGACTGTGCGCACCTTGTATAACGACAAGGAAATTGCATTTTTGCTGACGATTGACGACCGTACGGACTCACGGCCTGGCGAGCCGGTTTCAACTGCGATTCAGGATCGTTCCCTGAAGATGCATCCGGATGCCTTTGCGATTCAACTTCCCAAACAGAAATCGTTTTCCACCAAGGGTGTAACGGTCAAGCCATTGTTCAGGCACGGTGATGCCGCGCATCCTACTACAATCTGGTACTGGAATGCCGGTGCTGTCAAACCCGAAGCTGCGCCACGCAGTCTGTTGTTCGATGGTTCCGGTCCGAATGAAAAATTGCAGTCACGTAGCGAAGACACCAGTTTGACGGCGACCGGGAAATGGCAGAGTGGTCAATGGAAGGTATTGATGAAACGACCACGCCAGGGTGGTGAAAGTGGTGATGTTAATTTTACCGAAGGCCAGTTTATCCCCATCTCATTTGCCAACTGGGATGGCTCCAATGGAGAAGCCGGATCAAAACATACACTGACCTCCTGGTACTGGCTGCTGTTGCCGCCGCAGGCCAATCCGGGCAAGACCTGGGGCGTACCGATCGGTATCGCGGTGCTGGTTTTTCTGCTCGGATTGCTGCTGGTGCGTAGTCAGCGTAAACGCACATCTTAACGAAACATCCTGACGTTTAACGAAACAGCGGTTTGGATTGATAAATGTCAAGCTTTTGGACCCAGGCCACATTGGTAACTATATGATAGGAAAGATGTTCTACGGCTATGCAATGCTGGTACAGAACTTGCGTAGTTGCTGTAAGCCTGCAAGTTGTGAATCAGCGATGCAGCACAATCGACCATAGATGTACTTTGATAACCACGAATGGGGGAACGATGAAAAAATTGTATTCAATGCCTCTTGCAGTAGCTTCTCTGATCGCCTTCACCGTGCCTGCCCAGGCCGGTCAGGAGATCGGTGCGCTGCCTGCAGTGAAGTACGACAAGGCCAAGGCCGCGTTGGGAAAGCGGCTCTTTTTTGATCCAAGGCTCTCCGGTGATGCGGCCATCAGCTGCGCCTCCTGCCACAGTCCAACCCATCAGTTTACTGAGGGGGTAGATTTGGGCAAGGCCTATCCGGGAACCCGGCATTACCGTAATGCTCCCACAATGGTCAATACGGCGGCCAAGAAGGAAGCCGGAATCGCCTGGTTCTGGGATGGCCGAATCGGCACCAGCCTCAATGATATTACCCGTAATGAAATTACTGAATCAACGGTCATGAATCTGGATATGCGGATGATGCAGGAGCGGCTCAAACAGGATCCGGTTTATGTCAAGATGTTCAAGGATGTCGGCATGGGAGAACCTTCCAACGGCAAGGTTCGCAAACTGATCCCGGAATACCTGAAATCGCTGCAGTCGAAGAATGTACCCTTCGACCAGGGCAAACTGTCGGCCAGTGCCAAGAGTGGTATGGCATTGTTTAAAGGCAAGGCGGGTTGTATCAGTTGTCACAATGGCTCGTTATTTGCCGATGGCAAGGCCCATATTCTGGGGGTTCCGGAAAATCCGAAAATCAATAGCGACCCGTTGCGTTCGGTAACGATGCATGCACAGTATATTTTTATCGGCATCCAGAACAATGCCAATCTGCGCTTTGATGTCGGACATCACGTGGTGACCAAGAAGGACGATGGCTCCGATTACCGTTCCTTCATGACCCCCACCTTGCGTGAACTCAAGTACACCGCGCCCTATATGCACAATGG
>CAZTLH010000157.1:0-6708 GCA_964614335.1 uncultured Gammaproteobacteria bacterium | reverse complement strand
TCGCTTTGCAAGAGATCCGCAACACCCCAGGAGTAACCGGAGTCGCTGCGTGGCAGGGTACGGTGTGTTCGGTGTGTACTGGTGGTTTTTTTGCGAAATAATGACCCGATCAGTGGGATGTCACCCAGTAATGGGACTTTTGTAATGTTTGAGCTCTCATCTTGTGAATAAATCCCGCCGATAACTACGGTCTCACCATTATCCATCAAAACCTGGGTAATGATCTGTTTGGTATTGATGGAGCCGGTGAGGTTGGAAATAAAACTGTCCTTGGTAACCCGGACATCGATGACAATACGGTCATCCGGTGTGATCTGTGGTGTGACAGTAAGACCAAGTACCGCTTTTTTGGTGACTACAGAGCCACTACCAAGAACACTGACAGTAAAAATACGTTCCTCACCTTGTTCGATGTGTGCTTTTTTCTGGTCAGCAGTAATCAAACGCGGACTGGCAACGACCTTGCCTTTGCCCTCGGCCTCCAGGGCAGATAGCTCCAGCGAAAGCAAATTAGCGAAGCCTGCGCCAGCCTTGAACATGGAAAAGGCGAAACTGCCAGCAAGGTCATGATTGATCCCGGTAACCGGCAGATTAACATTCATGCCATTATTGCCGGTATCGAAACTGATGGGATTATCATTATTGGCAGCGGAATTTGCAATCGAGGCGGCGCCGGCATTGGAGCCGCTGGTGATGATTTGACCAAGATTCGACTTGTTTGAGCCGGGTAACAGGGCATTCTCGGTAACCCGCTGAAAACCAAGGCGAGCACCCAGCACACGTGAAAAATCATCATTCGCTTCGACGATGCGGGTCTCAATCAATACCTGTCTTACGGGACGATCCAGTTTTGCGATGAGCTTGCGTATTTCGCGGATTTTTAATGGGGTGTCCTGTATCAGGATCGAATTGGTGCGTTCGTCTATCGTGACACTGCCGCGTTGAGACAGCAAGGTATTGCTCTCGGTTTGTACCTGACCCACAGAAACTCCACCAAGTACTGAGCCAGATATCCCGGTATCGACGGAACGAACGGATTTTAATAATTTTGCGATATCTTTGGCCTTGGCATAGTTGATCTGAATTAATTCTGAAGACATCGGCTCCAGTTCCAGTACCTTTTTTGTCGCTTCCAGTGCGGCACGTTCTTTGGAGGCAATTTCTTTGGCCGGTGCTACCCAGACGACATTGCCTTTTTTACGCATTGCCAGTCCCTTGGACTGTAGGATAATATCGAGTGCCTGGTCCCAGGGGACATCCTGCAAACGCAGGGTCAGGTCTCCTTTGACCGTGTCGCCGGTGACAAAATTGAGACCGGTAAAATCGGCAATGACCTGTAATGCCGCACGTACGCTGATTTTTTGGAAATTGAGGGACAGTTTTTCCCCCGAATAGCCAAATTTATCGACTTTTTTTGTTTTCTTTGCTTCGATTACAGGGGTGATATGTAAGGTAAACACCGAACCTGCCTGATAGGCAAGATGACGAAATTTTCCCGCCGGCGTAATGACCATACGGGTACTGGTGCGGTTGTTAAAACTGTCTATTGTTTGCACCGGCGTGGCAAAATCAGTTACATCGAGCCGTTTTTCAAGATTTATTGGGAGTGTGGTACTGAGAAAATCGACAATCAGTTGGCCACTCTTCTCCTGGAGATCAATACCAACAGCCGAGTCAGACAGATTGACGACAATTTTTCCACCACCTTCCCGACTGCGGCGGAAATCGATGTGTTTGATGGCGTGTTTTCCAACTTGTTCAGGACGAGAAAAGTGACGCGTCTTTTTCATCACGGCCGCATTTCGATCCCGTAACGGGGAGGCAATTACAATGGTCATACCATGATCGTTGATTTGGGTCTGATACGCAGCGGGTTGCAGTAGCGAGAGTACGACACGGGTACGGTCGCTGGTTTCAACGGCGGCAATACTTTCAACCACACCGATGCCAATTTTCTGACTACTCTTTTGTAGCAGGTTTTTTGTCGCAAAAAAATCAAAGGCTACTCTTGCCGGTTTTGTGGTGCTGAAGGTACCGGGCGTGTCCGGACGTTGTGACATCTTGAGGTCAATCTGGATGCGGTCACCCGGCAAGGTGGTGTAATTAATACTCTGCAACTGATTCTGAGTTGTTGAAGCTGCGACCGGTTTCGTTATGGTTGGTGGTTCAGTGCCGAACTTTTTCGTTACTTCTGTTTTTACCGCTGCAATTGTGGTCCTGGCAAATACAGTTTTCTCATTGGCAGCTTGTACAGCGACCGGGTCAGTAGCAGTCGCAAGACCCGGTTTTTCCTCGATCGTCACATCGTAACCGGATGTGGTCTTGACCACTGTCAAGCCGGCGGTCTGTTGCAACAAAATATCGATTAAAACCGTTTTGCCATTATTGGCGAGATAAGGGAAAACACCATTCACGGGTCCATTGCCGCCGATATCCAGGGCTTGAGGACCTAATTTTGTATCTTTGAGGGTAACACGCAAGCGTTTGCCCTGGTTGAGTTTTGTTGTTTCATAGCCGCCTGCCTTGCCGGATATTTGCAACTGCAGTACCGAGTGTTGCGGATTATCAGCCCATTGCAAACGGGTCAGTTCACTGCCATTTGCGACGCCGATCGGTAACAGGATCAGACTGCAAACTACCAGTAGCAGGTTACGCATCGTAAACTTGTGTTGTGAGTGCATACTGTCACAGCAGCACACAGTAGATAAAGTGGATCGATTGGTCATTATCGAGTCTCCGGTACGAGTTCAGATTAGTTTAACAGGCTCAGTTGTGCTTGCCTGGTAATCCAGTTGTCATTGCTATCCTGTATCTTTTCGGTTATTGCAATTTTGTCTTCATTGATTTTCGTAATAACACCGGAATGTTTGCCGAGATAATTGCCCTGCATGGCCCGGTGCACGGTGCCATCGGGTGCCTTGATGATGACCCAGGTATTCTTGTTTTGGAACAGGGTACCGACCATCTTCAGAGAATCCAGAGGGTACTGTTCCAGAATTTCCCGCCGTCTTTTTGGATCCGGAATATTGTCTGTATTACGGTGTTTGTTCGATCGTGGTGGTGCGACATTCTTTTTTGAAAAAGGATCCACTTTGCCAGTATTGACATATAGAAAGGAAGCATGTGGTTTGATGATGGGCAAGGGTTCAATTTGCGGCTTTCGGTCCTTGTAGGCATTGGCTGTGAATTGAAAGAGATCATCCATATTGGTATCAACGCATCCGGACAACGCAAGAATCAACAGCAGGAGTAGGATACGAATCATGATCATCCCCGTTTTCTGCGATCTTTGCTTTTGGCCGTGGCAGCGTTGGCTTCATTGGCATCGAGATAGTGATAGGTTCTGATTTCCGAAGTCATCAGTAATTTGCCATTCTTGTCTTTTGTCTGCCCAATAGAAAGATTTCCAACGGTGACAATTCGTGGCAAAGCCGCGAGATCACTGACAAAGTTAGCCAATTGATGATAATTGCCACGAACCTTGATTTGTATGGGTGCCATGGCATAGAAATCAAACAGTCGTTTGGGACTGGGTTTGAATAATTGAAAAAACAGGCCACGCCCAAGACCGGCCTGGGTGATATCAATCAAAAGCTCAGGAATTTCGGTTTTATTGGGTAGTTGTCGAAGCATGACGGCAAATGTTTTCTGCATGGTTTGCATTTGTTTCTTATAAACCGGGAGATTCAGCACCAGTTTCTTTTTGATCAAATAGGATTGGCGCAAATCTTTTTCTTGCCGTTGTACCTGCTGGTAGTCAGCAATCTGATTCTTGATATCCAGCCAGTAACCGGCAAAAAGAAGCAAGCCAGCGACCAGCAAGGCGGCAAAAATTTTAAATGGTACCGGCCATGATTCAATGTCATTAAAATCCAGTTCCTGTAAATCCTGAAATCGCATAAAGTATTTTCCTCAGCGTTGTACCACAGCATCTGGCGATTTCTGCGGTTGTTTTTGCTGGGTGATCTTGATGGAAAACTGACTGAGGGAATTGCCATTTCGCTGCGATGTGTTGATGACATCGAGTTTGGCATTGGCGAGCCAGGGGGACGCTTCCAGTTGGTTCATCAGTGCCGAAACACGCGCATTGGACTGTGCATAACCCTGAATAAGTAAATCATTGCCGGTTTTGCTGAGATTGGTGTAGAAAATGCCTTTGGGGAGTCTGCGAACCAGCTCATCAAATATATGAACGATACGGGTACGGTCGCTTTGTAATTGCTGGATGACATCCATGCGATCGATGAGTGCCTGCTTTTTTTTGCGAATATCACGAATTTCCTGAAGTTTTTTATCCAGATTCCGAATTTGTCCGGTCAGGTAATTATTGCGTGCTTGTTGTTGGGAAATCAGACTGGTTGTGTAGAAATGGCCATAGGCAATCATGGCAAGCGCGATAACCCAGAACATGACAGACAAAACTAATACCTTACGATGGAGTTTTCTGCGCTGTATATCCCGCCAGGGTAGCAAATTGATTGCAGGCAGCATCATTTCTTGTGCCTCCGCATGGCCAGGCCGCAGGCAACCACCATGGCTGTAGCATCTTTATTCATCCTTTCGGGATTAATGCGCTTGGTCAGGGACATGGCCGAGAAAGGGTTAAAGATTTCGGTGGCCACACCGATTCGATCGGCGATGACCTTGTCAACACCCTGAATCATGGCACAGCCACCAGCAAGCAATACTTCATCTATACTGTTATAAGGGCTGGCAGAATAAAAGAACTGTAAACCACGTGCAGCCTCCTGGCTCATGGCATCGACAAAGGGCAAAAGAATTTCCGACTGGTAATTTTCCGGTAAGCCACCAACTTTTTTTGCCAGACCTGCTTCATCATACGATAGCCCATAACGACGCTGAATTTCTTCCGTTAAACGCTTTCCCCCAAAGCTGTGATCCCGGGTATATACAGAGTGATTATTGTGCAGGACATTGACGTGGGTAGTCGTCGCACCAAAATCGATGATGGCAACGGTTCTTTCCTGGTTCTGTCTAGCCCTGCTCTTGCTGCTTTCAACAAAGGCACGGGCAACGGCATTAGCATCGACATCAATGATCACCGGTGATAATCCTGCTGCCTCGATGACAGCAACATAGTCATCGACAATTTCCTTGCGACAGGCAGTGATCGCAACATCATCTTCATTCGGGTTTTCGAGCGAAGGGCCAAGAACAACATAATCCATATTGACTTCGTCAAGTGGATACGGAATATAGTGCTCCGCCTCAATTTCAATCTGTGAGGACAACTCGTCATCTTTCAGACTAGATGGCATGGTAATGGTTTTGGTGATGACATGAGAAGCTGAAACAGCGACCGCGACATCACGGCTTTTGGAGCGGGACTGTTTATAGGCAGCCCGAATTGATTGCACCACCTGGTCGACGTCACTGATGGCATTTTCTGTCATCGCATTCGGTGGTAAAGTGGACACAGCAAAGTGCTCGACGCGATAGTGATCTCCGCTACGGGATAATTCCACCAATTTGGTGGCTGCCGAGCTGATATCAATACCGATCAGAGGCTGATGTTTTTTCTTGAACAAGGACAAAATATTCTATATTCCCAGCAGTTAGAGACCATACATTCCATATTGGATGAATTAACAGGACAACTATAGTCCAGAATCTCAAAAAAAAATAGGTCTATACAGCCAGGCAGTCGTAAATCTGCGATAAATACATGCCTGACTACTCTGTTTGGGGGGTATCTGATTTTTTAACTGGGAAAATCCAGTTGAATGAGCCTCTTGCAAAACTCGTAAGCGGCGATTGGCTTCCCCTCTTTGGCCTGTTTCCGGACTGGAATTTCGCTCCATGGAACCACCATGCTTTTGATTCCATCCCGAAAATAGACCCAAAGTAGCTTTGCCACTCATCCACCTAAGAGCCAGTACGAGAGTTTTGCAAGAGGCTCACATAACAGGAGATTTCAAAAAATGTTATACATTCACTCTAATATCGGCTTGGTTGGTGCTCCTATCGCCCATTCGGCATAGCGTATGTCCTAGTCCTTGGTCCATCCATGATAGACTGCCTACAGGATTTTGCAGGGAATACTACTGTGTGGTTGTTACGATTATTGATTCGTTTATCCGTTTTGGGTTTGGTTGCTTCCGTTATTGGAGGACTGGCTATTGCCGTCTTGTCCTATCAGGTATGGCCAACCCTGCCGAAGATTGAATCCTACCAGGATCTCAAGGTAAAAGTGCCACTGAAGATCTTCAGTCATGACCTTAAATTGATTGCTGAATTTGGTGATGAGAGGCGTATACCGGTTCGCATTCAGGATACCCCACAAACGCTGGTCGATGCCATCCTGGCGGCAGAAGACAGTAATTTTTATCACCATTTTGGTATTGATCCCAAAGGCCTGATCCGGGCCTTGCTGTCCAATTTGCGTGGCGGTAAACGTGGGCAGGGCGCCAGCACCATTACCATGCAGGTAGCGAGAAACTATTTTTTAAGTCGCGAAAAAACCTATACCCGAAAATTCAAGGAAATATTGCTGTCATTCCGACTTGAGTATCTGCTCAGCAAAGGGCAGATTCTGGAATTGTATCTGAACAAAATCTTTCTTGGTCAGCGGGCTTATGGTTTTGCTGCTGCGGCCCAAACCTATTATGGTCGTCCGCTGAATAAACTCACGTTAGCGGAATTTGCCATGCTGGCCGGACTGCCAAAAGCTCCTTCCCGGAATAATCC
>CAZTLH010000156.1:0-6738 GCA_964614335.1 uncultured Gammaproteobacteria bacterium | reverse complement strand
TCTCTGCCTGGCGAGTTCTCAGCCACCGGAATCCTCTTGGCAGACGCATATCATGATCCACAGTTTGCTATTTGTACCCGGTGACCGACCCGAGCGCTTTGCCAAGGCACAGGCATCGGGTGCGGACACCATCATTATCGACCTTGAAGATGGCGTGGATCCCGGCGCCAAAGAAAAGGCCCGTATCGAAGTACAACGGTTTCTCGCTGCCGGTGGCCGGGCCATGGTCCGGCTCAATGCCGCCGACAGCCCCTGGTTTCACGATGATCTTGCGGCCCTGGAATCTCTCACCGTGGCCGGCCTGTTGTTGCCAAAAGCAGAGGACCCAGCTGTGATCGAACAACTTGCCGATAAAACGCGCACAACACCAATTCTGCCAATGATTGAAACCGCCCGGGGTATGGACCGTCTGGCCGGAATTGCGTCTGCGCCCGCGGTGACCAGACTGGTGTTTGGGTCAATCGACTTTCAGCTCGATCTCGGAATCCAGGGACACGATGAGGCACTCCTGCTGTTCCGGTCAATGCTGGTATTGCAAACCCGCCTGGCGGGTCTGGCGGCACCAATCGATGGCATCACTGCTTCCATACACGATCTTGAGCGGCTGGAGCATGAAACACGCCGCGCCAAAAAACTCGGTTTTGGTGGCAAACTGTGTATCCACCCCAAACAAATCGAGATCGTAGCCCGCGTCTTCCGGGTCGAACCGGCAGCACTGCAGCAGGCCCGCAGGATCGTTGCTGCCGCCGGACATGCCAGCCATGGTGCCGTACTGGTCGATGGGCAAATGGTCGACCGTCCGGTCATCGAGCAGGCCCGGCGCGTGCTGGCCCAAAACGGCACACCCGCGATAGACCACACCGAACCCCACCAGGAGCCCGGTTGATGACGAATGCTGCTGATCCTGACGAAGCGCTTGAGTTGATCCGGGACAGTGTGCGTCGTCTTTGTGCCGAATTTCCCGGCAGCTACTGGCAGGAACTGGATCATAAGCAGGCCTACCCATCGGCCTTTGTGCAGGCGCTGACTGATGCCGGCTATCTGTCGGTCCTGATCCCGGAAGAATACGGTGGCTCGGGCCTTTCACTCGCAACGGCTGCGACCATTTTGGAAGAAATCCAGCATTCGGGTGGTAACAGCGGTGCCTGTCATGCCCAAATGTATATCATGGGAACACTATTGCGCCACGGCAATGCCGCCCAAAAACAGCAATATCTACCGAAAATCGCCGCCGGTGAACTGCGGCTGCAAGCATTCGGTGTGACCGAACCTGGCAGCGGTAGCGACACCACTTCGCTCAGAACTTTCGCACGACGAGACGGCGACCACTATCGTATCAATGGTCAAAAGATCTGGACCTCACGGGCTGAATATTCTGACCTGATGCTGTTGCTGGCCCGCACCACACCCAAAGACCAGGTCAGCAAACGTACCGATGGTTTGTCGGTGTTCATCGTCGACATGCAACAGGCTAAAGAACACGGGATGACCATTCAGCCGATTCGCACCATGATGAATCATGCCACCACCGAAATATTTTTTGATGACGTGCCGGTTCCGGTCGAAAGCCGGATTGGTGAGGAAGGCAAGGGTTTTCATTATATCCTTTCGGGTATGAATGCCGAACGAATCCTGATCGCCGCCGAATGCATCGGTGATGCCAAATGGTTTATTGACAAGGCCAGCACCTATGCCAGTGAGCGAGAGGTTTTCGGGCGGCCGATCGGGCAAAACCAGGGGATCCAGTTCCCACTGGCCAGGGCCTATGCCCAAATGCGCGCCGCCGAGTTGATGGTGCAACAAGCTGCCGCACGTTACCAGGCCAATGAGGATTGCGGTGAACAGGCCAATATGGCCAAACTGCTGGCGGCGGATGCCTCCTGGGCCGCAGCCGAGGCCTGTGTTCAAACCTTTGGTGGCTTTGCCTTTGCCCGGGAATACGATATTGAACGAAAATTCCGTGAAACCCGTCTCTATCAGGTGGCTCCGATTTCGACCAATCTGATCCTCAGCTATATCGCCGAGCATGTGCTCGGTTTGCCACGATCCTATTAGCGCTACACTCATGCTGCCCTTGCAAGGATTATTGGTCATCGCCCTGGAACAGGCCGTCGCTGCCCCGACCTGTACCGTGCGTCTGGCGGACGCCGGCGCCCGGGTTATTAAAATCGAGCGGGAGGGAGGAGAAACGGCCCGTCATTATGACCAGGTCGTACACGGTACCAGCGCTTATTTCGCCTGGTTGAATCGTGGCAAGGAAAGCATAGTTCTCGATATCAAGGCACCGGAAGACCGGCAACTGCTTGAGCACATGCTGGCCCGGGCCGACGTCTTTGTCAGCAATCTGGCACCAGGTGCCGCCGCCCGTCTGCAGCTGGATGCGGCAACCCTGGTGAAAAAATATCCGCAGCTGATCAGTCTCGAGATCTGCGGCTATGGCCAGGATACCGACTACCGGAACATGCGCGCCTATGATCTGTTGATTCAGGCGGAAAGTGGCGTCTGTGCCGTCACCGGTACCGCAGAGGAAGCGGTCAAGGTCGGGGTTTCGATTGCCGATGTGACCGCGGGAGCCGCCGCCCATACCGCCATTCTCGAAGCCCTTCTCGAGCGCCAGCAAACAGGCCGCGGCAAAGCTGTTGAAATCGCCATGTTCGATGTCATGGCCGATTTAATGTCCGTGCCGCTGTTGTATCACCAATACGGTCATCAACCCACCCCACGCAGCGGTCTGTCACATGCCATGATCTACCCCTATGGCCGTGTTTGCTGTCAGGATGGTGAGATCGTGCTGGTGGTGCAAACACAGGCCGAATGGAGGCGTCTGTGCGCGGGCGTTTTGCAACAACCCGGGCTGGCCGATGACCCCCGTTATAACACCAATCCAGAACGGGTGAAAAACCGTGAGGCACTGGGTCGTGTGATCGATCGCTGCTGTCAGGCCGTGACTTGCGAGACGCTGATTCAGCAACTGGAAGAGAACAAGCTGGCCTGGGCCCGTGTATCCACTGTGGCCGATCTGGCTGCGCACCCTGCCCTGCGGCGGATGCAGATCGAAACTCCCGGTGGTACTGCACAACTCGTCAGCTCACCCATTCGACAACAAATCAAGGATAACACTGTGCCTGAACTCGGCGCCCAGAGCAAAGCCATACGAGCCGAATTTTCCCAACAACGTTTTGTTGAGAAGCCTTGCCCGACCCGGAGTTAGTGAGCACAAAACCCATGGATAGCTATAACCTGCAAAGCTGGATCGGAAAAACCGAACAGGCTGATGATGTCATTAGCCAGCGTTTGCTGGATCAGTTCCAGGCAACCCTGGCCGATCATCTCTTTAACCAGCCAGATACGGCACCACTGGCCATCCACTGGTGTCTGGCACCGGCCGCAGTCGCTCCGGATCGGCTTGGCCGGGATGGACACCCGCAACGCGGAGGCTTCCTGCCACCGGTGGCCCTGCCAAGACGGATGTGGGCCGGCGGTGAACTGGAATTCATCTCCCCATTAAAACCGCTGGATCGGGTAACCCGTCGCTCCACCATTGCTGAAATCAGCGAAAAGCAAGGATCATCCGGGCCACTGGTTTTTGTCAGACTGGCGCATGAATTCATTACCGAACGCGGTCTAGCCCTGCGTGAGTTGCAAAACCTGGTGTATTGCCAGCCACCAAAGACACCATCAGTGCACGCCCCGCAAACAGCAAATGAAATCGATCCTCAACAATCTGCGAACCTTTGTCAGCCTGTGGCCGTGACCTCGACCCTGCTGTTTCGCTATTCAGCCCTGACCTTCAATGGTCACCGTATTCACTATGACGCCGATTATGCACAGACGGTGGAAGGCTACCCGGGGCTGGTGATCCATGGGCCATTGCAGGCGACCCTGCTGCTGCATTACGGTAACCGTCTCGGTGCCGGCAGAATACCGCTGCGATTTCAATACCGTGGTCTGCGACCGTTGTTCAATGGAGAACCCCTGATGCTCAATGCCAATCGGACAGATGACGGGTTTACCTTGTGGACCTCCGGCGCTTCCCCAAAAGCTGCGATGACGGCCGACCTGATCTTCACTCAACAAACTCACAGGAGCTTCCTCTAGCCCGGGAATCAAGACCGGGTCGATGCGGCTTCTTCCCGTTTTATCTGTTGTGCCAGGCGCACAAATAACAGTGCGCCCACAAGTGTAATCGCGAATGGAACGAATAGACTGAATCTGGCCATGTCCGGCGCAACAGCACGAATTGCCAAATACAGATTGACACCGATGATCGGCATTATGAGTCCACGTATACCGGTCAGTGTGACATGTACCGCCATATACCGTGTGGCAAATTCCGGACGGGCGAAATCAAGATGTCCCAGATTCCAGCCAAGCACACCACCGGCGGCAGCGGTGCCAAAAAATATACCCCCAACCCATAATAGCCAAACCTGTTTAAAGGCCACAGCCAAAGTAAACAGGGCAATCGCCACAACAAAACTCCAGCTATGTTTTGCCCGGTAAGAAACGATACGGGTTTTATCCAGCAGTTTCGCCCACAGACCTACAGTTAGCGGCAATGTCGCCAGTGGTACCGAAGAGGTGATCAGAATCTGCTGCCATTGTGATACCGACATCTGGTCATTGATGATGAGAATCAACGGTGCCAGAAACATCAGGTTGCCGGAACCGAATATGAACATAACGGTCATATATTGACGATAGGCCCGGTCTTGTCGAAGAATTCTGTAAAGGGTTTTCAGACCAAAGGCACCTTCGGTTTTTCGCATCTGCTGTTCGGCCATAGCCAGTTTATCGGCATTTCGAATCACCAGGCCGCGATAAAAAATGGCACCTGCCATCCCCAGTAATCCCAAAACCCCATACAACAAACGCACAGATTCCAGTGACTGGTCAGCAGCCCAACCCACCAGACAACCCGTTGCAGCCATAATGACGGCCATGGTCAACACCAGTTTGGCAGTCATTTTTGCCCGGATATACCGTGGATAATTGGCCCGCCACAAATTGGCACGAATGGTCACCACACCGGACCAGAATATTCGTGCCAGTACCACAGCCGCCGTCGCCTGGATCAGCCCCATCGGACTGGTGGGGGCCAGGGCAAAGATCAATAACGATAAGGCGCAGCCACAACTGACGATCGAGACCAGGGCAACCTTGTCACGACCCTGTTCTATCCTGGCCCATAACGGGCTCGTCAAATTGGCCATGGTGGGTGCACCAGCCGCCAGACCCACCGCCTGACTCAACCAGTAATCGGTCACGATATCTTTGAACAGATGATTGATCAAGACCCCGGTAACGCCACCTTCGACAGCACCAAGGGCAAAGGCAATCAAACCCCAACTCGTAAGTTCGCGGTAGTACTGTTTTTTTACACTGCCAATGTTCAAGTTTTCAGGCCTGTTACTCTCGAGATATGCCCTTGACCATGACAGCACAGCGGCAGCGTCCAGTACGCAGCCCGGCATTGGGCGACAGGTATCTTATTCCGAATATCATGATGAATGTACGCTATTTTTTATTCAATCAACGAGGCAAGACCCTCTGGTTTCTTCACAGGCACACTCGCCAACCCTGGATTTTCTGGTCGCTTTTTTTCGCTCGACAAACAGAATAGTCCAAAATCACTCATAAACAGCCAGCAAATTCCATACTTCATAATCCTGGCGACAGGAGCAGGCTTCTTGCCAGCGAGACCAATCAACATACCCGATAGTGCCATCCTGTACCAATGGTGGTTTTTCCGGGCTGCCAATTACCGGACAGCCAATTATTGACTCAATTTCTCACCAGATTGACCGGCTTCCCTGCTATTTTCGACCGGCAGACCGGCCGCCTGCCACTCCGGGAAACCCTCGATAAGCCGGCGTGCCTTGTATCCCCTGCTGCGCAAAAAAGCCACGGCTTCGAATGACAAAATACAATACGCACCACGGCAATAGGCAATTACTTCCTGATCCACGGGTACGGCTCGGAGTCCCTGACTCAGCGTGGCCAGCGGAATGTTGACCGCTGCCGGTAAATGACCCGCAGCAAACTCGTCCGGGGGCCGGACATCCAGTACTGTCACCAATCCATCCCTGGAACGACGTAGTAATTCCTCGCGTGACAATGCTTCCATAGCATCTCTCGAACGAAAATAATGCTCAAGGACCCTTTCCACTTCCGCATTATGCCGCTCTGCGGTCAATCGCAAACTGCTCACAAGATCAACCACATCGTCACCTGCAAGCCGATAGAGAACATGTACACCATCCTTCCTGGCCGCAGCGACGCCGGCCCTGCGCAGCAGCAACAAATGATGGGATGTGTTGGCCACACTGTGTCCAACAAGTTTTGCCAGGATCTCAACACCACGCTCGCCCTGGGCCAGATGCTCCATCAACTCCAGTCGTACCGGATGACCCAGGGCTGCAGCGACACTGGCCAGCTGGGCAAATAATTCCTGCTTGGGATGATCGTTCGTCATTTCACTCTCCAAATCAAATATTCAAACGATTATTCAAACGAATATTTGAAATACATGTCAACTATCGACCAAATTCCATTATACCTGGTGTAGTCGATTCTGATAACTAATGTTTTCCTGATTACAGAGGCTTCTACAAATTAGTGTGACTCTTGACGTTTTCGCCAGTGCAAAAACGATAAATAATGAATAATATCATAAGTAATTCAATAAACATCGACACACGAAAAACCGGCACACCTTAAACGCAGAGCACCTGACGG
>CAZTLH010000155.1:0-6752 GCA_964614335.1 uncultured Gammaproteobacteria bacterium | reverse complement strand
GGTTTATTGTTCAGAATTCATGGAGCCCGAAATGGGGTTCCAAAGGTTTCGCTCTATGGATGTACGAAGACTGGCTGCAAAATATCAGTGACGGCTGGGTATTTCGGCTGGCCATACCGACACCGAACATCTTCGGACTTGCCGCCCGTTCTTTGATTGCCGAAGATGGGGCGGCCGGCAGAGTGGCTCCGAAAAGACTGGAAATCGCCGGGCACTTTGTGCATTTCGATGACGGCACATTCAAGGAACGAGGCGATTACTGGAGTACAGCCGATGACATTTTTAAAACGGCGGAGCTTATTAAACAATCCGCCAAGAGCAAAAAATATGGTCATCTGCTTGTCTATGCCCACGGAGGTCTGAACAGCCCCACTGCCTCGGCTAAACGCATCGTTGCATTGAGGGATGGCTTCAAACGCAACGGTATCTACCCTTTCCATATCATGTACGATACCGGCTTGGTTGAAGAATTGAAAGATGCCGTACTTCGTGCTTTCAGTGGCAATAGGACAAAAGGATTTTTCAGTGACCTGCGGGATAATTTAATCGAGAAAAGCGATCTTTTGGTCGAAGACTTTGTCCGTAAACCGGTCACACCCCTCTGGGACGAGATGAAGAATGATGCCCGTCTGCCGTTTGAGTCGCGCAAGGGAGACCAAATAAGCGACGGTTTGTTTGTCATCAAGACTTTTGCTGAAGCGTTGCAGAATACCAACCTGAAAATTCACCTGGCAGGACATAGTACCGGTGCTGTTCTACTCGGCCACCTGCTGCACGCCCTTGATGTCCTCAACATGCCCAATCTGGTCGAGAGTTGCAGTCTGATGGCGCCCGCGTGTACGGTTGATTTTTACAAGAAACAGTATGAACCGCGACTGAATGGACATGCTGCCGGCAAGACGAAAGTCAGACTGCCAGCCCTGGATATTTATAATCTCAGCGAAAAGCTCGAATTGGATGACAATGTTGTTTTTGTTTACCGTAAATCGTTACTCTATCTGGTGTCTCGTGCTTTTGAGCGGCATATCGACAAGCCCTTGCTGGGAATGCGGCGCTATTCGAAAAAATTGACCGTACATCCAGGGATGGCAATCCACTATTCGAACGGTAAAAAAGGTGTTACCACCAGCACCTCACATGGCGGGTTCGATAACGATGCCAGCACAATGAACACGATAATGTCGCATATACTAAAAAAAGCACCGCAAAAACCGTTTGCCAAAAAAGAAATGAAAGGATACTGACAGCACCTGATATTGGAACGTCAGTCTGTGCACTTGCACCGACCGATTGATCGAGCCGGATCGTCGGGTTCGACAATTTTAGCAACTACAGAAGAGCCACAAAACCTGATCCAGCCGGTTTGGCGGAAGTTCTTGCGCTAACACACGCATTACGGGATGATAGGAGATTGCATTTTTGTGGTCTTATGAGTACTATCGCAGCCCGTTTTCTGTCAGTGTGGCGGTTCAGGGCAAGAGACCCCGGGAGTCGATAAGACAGAAGCTGAATTGTGATGACCTGGATGCGGACAATATGCGCAGGAAGTTGGTAGCAGGAAACTGGAAAATGAATGGCAGCAAGGCCGCGTCAGCCGCTTTGCTGGATGCCATTGTGGCGGGTATCGATCAGCTGGGCGAGGTCGAGGTCGCACTGTGTCCGCCTTCTATTTTGCTGGCTTTGGCCGAGCAGAAATTGCAGGCAACACGGATACATTGGGGTGCCCAGAATCTCGATACCCATTCGGCAGGAGCTTTTACTGGTGAGATATCCGGTCCCATGCTTGCCGATTTTGGCTGTCATTATGTGCTGGTAGGTCATTCAGAGCGACGTGCGCTCTATGGTGAAAGCAGTATCTTGGTGGCAGATAAATTTCTGGCCGCCCAGGAACATGGTCTGGTACCGGTGCTGTGTGTTGGTGAAACCCTGGAGCAGAGAAAGTCGGGAGCCACCGAGGAGGTCATTGCAGAGCAGTTGCAGGCCGTAATGCAAAAAGTTTCAAATACGGCCTGGCAACAGGCAGTCGTGGCCTATGAACCGGTGTGGGCCATTGGTACCGGGATGACTGCGACTCCAGAGCAGGCGCAGATGGTGCATGCCCATATCCGCACATTGCTTACCGAGCAGATTGGAGCCATGGCAGAGAATATTCAGTTGCTGTACGGTGGCAGTGTCAAAGCGGATAATGCAGCAAGTCTGTTTGCCGAGCAGGATATCGATGGTGGATTAATTGGTGGGGCGGCACTACAGGCAGAGAGTTTTCTGGCAATCTGTCGTGCTGCAGTGTAACTGCCGTCTCAGAAACAATCAATACTACAAGGCATCTACCCAGGATTTTAATATCACAGGATGCCGGTTTTTTTGGTGTATTAACAACTTATGATTATTAATTTATTACTCGTGGTTCATATTATTGCAGCGGTGGTTATTATTGCGCTGGTGCTGTTACAACAGGGCAAGGGGGCGGATGCCGGCGCGGCGTTTGGCGGTGGTTCACAAACTGTTTTTGGCGCCCGCGGCTCGGCCAACTTTCTCAGCCGTACGACGGCAATTCTGGTGACCTTGTTTTTCGTTACCAGTCTGTCACTGGGCTATCTGTACACACATCGCAGTAAGCCGAAAAGTGTGAGTCAGAGTATAACGGTGAATCAGCCAGCGACCCCGTCGAAGAAGCCGGCAGACAAGATCACCCCCATATCAGATACAACAACCGGGCAGGGTGATGTGCCGCAGGTTCCCAAGTAAGAGCTGCCCAAGTGAGAATTATTTGTGTTATGAAAGATTTGCCGAAGTGGTGGAATTGGTAGACACGCCGTCTTGAGGGGGCGGTGGCGTAAAGCCGTGCCGGTTCGAGTCCGGCCTTCGGCACCAGATGTGATGGAAAAACACCGTTACAAAAGGGCGAACCGCGATCAAAATCAAAAGCTGTTGCAGTTCATGATCCAGATCAGGTTATTGTTTCAAATATAATTGTGACTAGTCGTCAGTCTTGACTTACCAGTGACTCGATCATAGACTGCGCTTTCGATTTCACGGAGCCCGAATGTGTTGACAGAATATCTACCTGTGCTGTTTTTCATCATTATCGGTGTAACAGTAGGTGTGGTCATGATTGCGATGGGCGGTATGCTCAGTGTGCGCCGCCCGGGTGTTGAGAAGAATTCTCCCTATGAATGTGGTTTTGAGCCATTTGAAGATGCACGTATCAAGTTTGATGTGCGTTATTATCTGGTGGCCATTTTCTTTATCCTGTTTGATCTGGAAATTGCCTTTCTGTTTCCCTGGGCTGTAGCGCTGGATGATATCGGTGCGTTTGGATTTGTCTCCATGTTGATATTTCTGCTGGTGCTAGTCGTAGGGTTTGTCTTTGAATGGCGCCGCGGTGCACTGGAATGGGATTAGGGCGGATCACGCGATGTCAATAGAAGGATTACTTGAAAAAGGCTGGATTACTACATCGGCCGATAAACTGATCAACTGGAGTCGTAATGGCTCGATGTGGCCAATGACCTTTGGTTTGGCCTGTTGTGCGGTAGAGATGATGCAGGCTGGTGCATCCCGTTATGACCTGGATCGTTTTGGTATCGTATTTCGACCCAGTCCAAGACAATCTGATGTCATGATTGTCGCGGGTACACTGTGTAATAAAATGGCCCCCGCCTTGCGCAAGGTCTATGACCAGATGGCTGAACCGCGCTGGGTGATTTCGATGGGTTCCTGTGCCAATGGTGGCGGTTATTATCACTACTCCTATTCAGTTGTGCGTGGTTGTGACCGTGTAGTACCGGTTGATGTCTATGTCCCGGGGTGTCCACCTACCGCCGAAGCCCTGATCTACGGTATTTTGCAGTTACAACGCAAGATTCGTGAAACCAACACCATTGCCCGCTGAGTGGATCACATGAATGGGTTGATCGCATGAAAAGGATTCTTGATTTGCAGACATCTCTGGCGGATTTTTTCGCTGAAAAGATAACGTCTTCAGTCATTGAGCGTAATGAGCTTACAATAGAGGTTGCGGCGGAAAATTTGTTGGAGCTGGCCCGGTCATTACGGGATGATCCAAAGTTCGGCTTTGAACAGGTGACCGATATCACCGCTGTTGATTATCTTCTTTGGGGTCATGAAGCAGCCCGGGAAATGATCAAGCCGGCGCGTTTTGCCGCCGTTTATCACCTGCTTTCGATGCAGCACAATGTGCGTTTGCGTGTGCGGGTCTGGCTGGATGATGAGTTGCCCATGCTGCCTTCTGTGGTGGAAATCTGGAATGGGGCAAACTGGTTCGAGCGTGAAGCATTCGACCTCTTCGGGATTATTTTTGAGGGCCATCCTGATCTACGTAGAATACTCACAGATTATGGTTTTATCGGTCATCCTTTTCGCAAGGATTTTCCGCTCTCCGGCAATGTGGAAATACGTTACGACCCGGACAAGGCCTGTGTGGTGTATGAACCGGTTTCAATAGAACCGAGAATTTTGACACCACGTGTCATCCATGAGGAAAATTTCAGTGGCTGAAATACGAAATTACACACTGAACTTCGGACCTCAGCATCCTGCGGCACACGGTGTGTTGCGGGTGGTGATGGAAATGGATGGCGAAGTCATCGAACATGTTGATCCACATATCGGTTTGTTGCATCGGGCCACAGAAAAACTGGCCGAGAGCAAACCCTTCAACCAGAGTATCGGTTATATGGACCGGCTCGATTATGTGTCCATGATGTGCAATGAGCACGCCTATGTCCTGGCCATCGAGAAATTGCTGGGGCTGGAAGTGCCGTTACGAGCACAGTATATTCGGGTCATGTTCGATGAAATTACCCGGATTCTCAATCACCTGCTATGGCTGGGAGCGCACGCGCTTGATGTCGGGGCAATGACAGTTTTTCTGTATGCCTTTCGTGAGCGGGAAGATCTGATGGATTGTTATGAGGCGGTCTCCGGGGCCCGGATGCATGCCACCTATTATCGCCCTGGCGGTGTTTATCGGGATCTGCCGGAGGTCATGCCACAGTATCAGAAGGCCGGGGGATACTCAGAACGCAACGTCGAGCGGCGTAATTATAATCGTCAGGGTTCAATGCTGGACTTCATTGACGAATTTACTCAGCGCTTCCCTGGCTATGTGGACGATTACGAAACCTTGCTGACCGATAACCGCATCTGGAAACAGCGAACAGTCGGTATTGGTGTGATTTCACCGGAAAGGGCAATGCAAATGGGTTTTACCGGCCCCATGTTGCGTGGTTCCGGGGTGGAATGGGATTTACGCAAGAAACAGCCCTATGAAGTTTATGATCAGATGGATTTTGATATCCCGGTCGGTGTCGAAGGGGACTGCTATGACCGTTATCTGATACGGGTTGAAGAGTTCCGTCAGTCCAATCGTATTATTCGTCAGTGTGTCGACTGGTTACGCAAACATCCGGGGCCTGTGATCGCTGACAACAATAAGGTGACACCACCTTCCCGAGAGACGATGAAAGCGGATATGGAATCGCTGATTCATCATTTTAAATTGGCCTCTGAGGGTTATTGTGTGCCGGAAGGTGAGGTTTATGCTGGAATCGAGGCACCAAAAGGAGAGTTTGGTATCTATCTGGTCTCTGATGGTGCCAACAAGCCTTATCGTATGAAAATCCGGGCCCCGGGGTTTCCCCATATGGCTGCCTTGAACGAACTGTCAAAAGGCCACATGCTGGCTGACATGGTGGCCATGATCGGTACACTGGATGTAGTCTTTGGAGATATAGATCGTTGAACGCTGTGCTTGAAAAACCGGCAGCATTGACTGACCAGTCCATCGCTGCGATCGAACAGGAAATTGCCAAGTATCCGGCGGAACGAAAGGCCTCAGCCATTATGGCAGGTTTGCGTATCGCCCAGGAACAGCATGGCTGGCTGGCACCGGAACTGATCGCCGAAGTTGCGGATCAGGTGGGTGTCCCCAGTGTACGGGCTATGGAAGTGGCGACATTTTATTCGATGTATCACCTGCAACCTGTCGGACGGCATGTGATCTTTCTGTGTACCAATTTGTCCTGTATGTTGCGCGGATCCGATTCCATATTGGGGCATTTGCAGCAACGGTTGGGGATAAAACTGGACCAGACGACCGAAGACGGCAAATTTACACTCAAGGAAGTGGAATGTCTTGCGGCCTGTGGCGGCGCACCGATGATGCAGGTGGATAAGGACTACTACGAAAATCTGACCCCTGACCGCATTGATGAAATTCTGGATGGGCTTGACTGATGGTTGAAATCGTACATGTCTGTTTGCCGGAGCCTTCGCTGCAAGAGCCCTGGACCCTGGAGTCCTATCAGCAAGCCGGTGGTTATCAGTCCTGGCGTCGGATCCTGGAAGAGAAAATTCCGCCGGCCGAGATTATCGAGGAAGTCAAGAAGTCCGGCCTGCGAGGACGTGGCGGTGCCGGTTTTCCGACCGGTCTGAAATGGAGTTTTATGCCCAGAGATGCAGAGGGGCAGAAATACATTGTCTGTAACTCGGATGAAGGTGAACCGGGTACATTCAAGGATCGGGATATCCTGCGGTTCAATCCCCATGCCCGGGTCGAAGGCATGGCGATCTCCGGTTTCAGTATCGGGGCTACCGTTGGTTATAATTACATCCGCGGCGAATTCCGGTTGCCGTATTAACGGTGCCAGAAAGCCATCTATGTGGTAAAATAAGCCTTGTTGTGTTGTATGAAGACATAGTGCGCTGGTGACGATCCCCCCCCCCCCCCC
>CAZTLH010000154.1:0-6836 GCA_964614335.1 uncultured Gammaproteobacteria bacterium | reverse complement strand
GGCACCGGGGTGTTTGAGCACACCGGGGGCGTAGATACCGAATACTGCATAGAAGATAAAGATGATGGCAATAATTGGCAGTGTCGGGCCCACCGAACGACGGGTGGCTTCCAGGACCAACACCAGCAAGATAGTCCCCATGATGACATCGGAGGTCATCGGGGCACCCACATGAGTGGAGACGATTTCCGGCGGCAGCAACGGCAAATACATTGTTGCCATCACCGCCAATACCGAAAAAACCAGGTCCCAAAGACCTACACCATCAAATCTATACCAGGCCCGAGCCGCTGGACTGGCTCCAGCATGACGACGGAAGCCGAAGAGTATGAAGATCAGCCCCAACACAAAGGACAGATGTATTCCGCGATGGACCAGCTCCCGGATCAGGCCAAAACCTGCTGCGTAATAGTGATAAATTGACATCGCCACCAGTGCTGTCGTCACCAGCAGCCCCAGTCTGGGCCCGGTCTGGCGAAAAGCCATTTCCGGATCGTAACGCTGTTCCAGTTCTTCGATATCAGTTTCCGCCATGAATCATCCTGCTACAGTAACCCGCATATCTGTATTTCCTTCAAATTGTCGGTTTTCCCTCATTGCTTCATTGCATCAATTCCAGTGATGTAGAAAAAACCAAATGCCCTGATCGAGCTACCAAGTCTGCTCTAGGAGCCTGTCCGAGAATAGAGAGCCTCCTAGTCTTGTGTGCACATGAATGCCTAAACACCCGGTGTCCCGACAGGTTAAGGGGTGCAAATACTCTGCTCTACCCAAATATCAAATGTACTTTTGCTGTGGCAATACTACCAATCCGTGTCAGATCGGACTTCAGTGGTTAGACTGCAGTTACAAAACAAACGCCCGACAGACGGCTGACTATCGGGCGTTACAAACTACCGTAAGGAGGGTTTACTTCAACAAACCGGCATCTTTATAGAAACGCTTGGCACCGGGATGCAGCGGTATGCCCAGACCATCGAGCGCGGATTCCTTGGTGATGACTTTGCCTTTGGCATGACCGATATCGAGCAGGTGACGCGTCTTGTCATTCCACATGGCCTTGGTGATATTGTAGATCAGCTCTTCGCTTTCCTTGGCACTGGTTATCCATTGAGCCCCCACTGCCACCGTAGTGGTTCCGGCAACACCCTCATAGGTCCCGGCCGGGATGTCACTGGAGGCGAAAAATCCATATTTATTGACCAGCCCCGATGCCTGCTTGCCGGTAATCGGCACCAGCTTGACCTTGGTACTGGACGCCAGTTCTACCACTGCACCGGTTGGATAACCGGCCACTACAAAAAAAGCATCAATTTTGCCATTTCGCAGGGCTTCTGCAGCCGCGTGTCCTTTCAATGCTTCGACCTGAACATCCGCTGCACCTAACCCATAGGCCCCAAGAATTAGATTGGCATCGACATAGGTGCCTGAACCCGGCTCATCCAGCGATACACGTTTACCCTTCAGATCGGCAACCGTATTGATACCGGAATCGGCCTTGACCACCAGATGAATATGCTCGGGAAACAGGGCGGCGATGGCGCGTAAATCGGTCATGGCCGGTTTGCCCTTCATGGTCCCGGTTCCGGTATAGGCCCAATAGGCCACATCAGACTGGGCGAAACCGGAATTGCGCAAACCGGAATGGATGGCATTGACATTATCGACCGAGCCGCGGGATGAGACCGCTGAAGCAATTAAATTTGGCACACCACAGCTGCCCCCCTGGTCGCAGGGTCTCGAACCCGGAGGATTGGAGATGGCATTGGCGATGACACCGCCGACAGGATAATAGGTATAACCGGTTCCACCGGTTCCGATGGTGAAAAAATTCAGACTCTGCGCCGAAGCAGAGCCCAATACCAGTGTGGCTGCAGCAACAGCTGACAGCAGAAGTGTTTTAATGGAAATTTTCATACATGATCCCTTGAGGTTTGATAAAAATGGTTGCAAGCCGTGCCCTTCTACGGAGCACGGCATTGAATCTAGCATTGATCCTGCATCAACGTCAAAGAAAAAAAGGGCTCTGACCCCTTTTTATGCTAATGTTCTGTCAACACCAACCAGACACTACAAAAAGGGCTCTGACCCCTTTTTTAATCATGAAATCTATACAACTCGCTGACTACCAAGCTCCTGCCTATCGTCTGCATACGGTGGAGCTTCATTTCCTGCTGCACGAAACGGCGACGATTGTCAGCAGTCGTCTGGACTATGAGTGCCTCCAACCAGGAGCCCCGCTGGAATTGGCCGGTGAAGATCTGGAGCTATTGGGGATTCGTCTTGACGACCAGGAACTGGAAGCTGATTGCTATGCGCTGACAGACGATCAGCTGTGTATCACAGACTTGCCGGCCCGGGGTCTGTTACAGATTCAAACCCGTATCAATCCCCAGGCCAATACCCGGCTCGAGGGACTGTATCTGTCTGGTGGCAATTTCTGCACCCAATGCGAAGCCCAGGGGTTTCGCCGGATTACCTATTTTCTCGATCGTCCCGATGTCCTGACGACCTACACCACCACCGTGGAAGCGGAACAATCCCGTTACCCGGTCTTGCTCGCCAATGGCAATCTCATCGCCAGTGGGAAACACGAGAACGGCCGGCATTGGGCGCGCTGGCAGGACCCATTTCCCAAACCCAGCTATCTGTTTGCGCTGGTGGCCGGTGACCTGGCCTGTCTGGAAGATGAATTTACGACCGCCTCGGGGCGATCAGTAACACTCCATATCTATGCCAAAAGCCCGTATATCAATCGTTGTCATCATGCTATGGCGTCACTGAAAAATGCCATGCGCTGGGATGAGCTACACTTCGGGCGGGAATACGATCTCGATCGCTACATGATCGTGGCCGTTGATGATTTCAATATGGGGGCCATGGAGAACAAGGGCCTCAATGTCTTTAATACCAAATATGTGCTCGCCGATCCCGACACCGCGACCGATGCCGATTACCGCAATGTTGAAGGCGTCATCGGCCATGAATATTTTCACAACTGGTCCGGTAACCGGATCACACTGCGGGACTGGTTCCAGCTTTCCCTGAAGGAAGGATTTACCGTCTATCGGGATCAGGAATTCTCGGCCAGCATGGGTTCAGCCGCAGTCAAGCGGATCAATGATGTCAATGTCTTGCGTACCTACCAGTTTCGTGAAGATGCCAGCCCAATGGCACATCCGGTTCGACCCGCATCGTATGTCGAGATTAACAACTTCTATACGCTCACTGTCTATAACAAAGGTGCTGAAGTGGTACGGATGGTCGCCACCCTGCTCGGTGAACAGGCCTTCCGCCGGGGCTGTGATTGTTATTTTGCCCGCCACGATGGTCAGGCGGTAACCGTTGAAGATTTTCTGGCCGCCATGAGTGATAGCAGCGGCATGGATCTGGAATCCTTCAAACGCTGGTATGAGCAGGCCGGCACACCACAGGTCAATGTTGAACAATGCTATGATCAAACGACCCGTGCACTGACCCTGACCCTGCAGCAACACTGTCCACCCACACCCGGACAGCCGGACAAGAAACCCTTTGTCATTCCAATCCGCTGTGCTCTGTTTGCGGCTGATGGCACTCCGGCCCTTATCAAGACCGGACAGGACAGTGAATGTACGGAAACACTCCTGAAATTTTACAAAAAAGAACAGCAGTTTACCTTCCATGATGTTGCTGCCGGGACCGTACCCTCATTACTGCGTGGCTTTTCCGCACCAGTACAACTCAAGACCAACATCGACGAAACGACCCTGGGCTTTCTGGCCCGTCACGAAACCGACCCGTTTAACCGCTGGGAAGCCTGCCAACAGCTTTGTACAACACAATTACTGCGTCTGGAAAGTTCAATCCGGCAAGGTCAGCAGGCGTCTGTTGCTCCACAGCTGCTGGAAACCCTGGCCGCGGTGCTGACCGATCAGGCTGAAGACCCGGCCTTACGGGCGTTGGCGCTATCGCTACCGGCAGAAGCCTATCTGGCGGAACAGGTCGATGAAATCGATCCCGCCAGTATTCATGCCGCACGCCAACAGTTACGTCAGGCAATCGCTGCTGCGCTACATGAAGATTTTTTCGATGTCTGGCACAGCGCCGATCCGGATCCGGTGTATCTGTTGTCGGCCGAAGACATGGCCAAACGTTCATTACAAAATACCGCCATGGACTATCTGCTTGAATTGCATGACGACGACATCAATGACGCCTGTATGCGACAGTATCAGCAGGCCCGCAATATGAATCAGCGACTGGCTGCGCTGGCAGGTTTGACCCGGACCGGTGCCGTGCAGGCAGGAACTGCACTCGATGATTTTTACCAGCGCTGGCATCACGACCCGCTGGTGCTGGACAAGTGGTTCGCCCTGCAGGCCAGTGCCCCATTGCCCGGAACCCTCGAGACCATTTCTACGCTTCTCCAGCATCCGGACTTTGAAATCCGTAACCCCAACCGGGTACGCTCGGTCATCGGCAGTTTTACCCAGCTCAATGCCCTGTACTTTCACACGCCGTCCGGTGCCGGTTATCAGCTGCTCAGTGATTTATTACTGCAGCTGGACCCCATCAATCCACAGACCACAGCCCGACTGGCCCAGGCTTTTACCAATTGGCGTAAATTTGAACCGGTACGACGACAAAAAATGAAATCCGTACTGCAGGACATCGCTGCCCGAGACACACTGTCAAAAGATTTGTCGGATGTGATGTCGCGTAGTCTGAAAGAATGAACAAAGTTGGATCGAAGTTTTTCATATACTGAGTAAACATATGGAGGATTGACATGTCACTGGTATCCTGGCAATTCTGGGCCATCCTGTCTGCGGTGTTTGCCGCCATGACCGCGATCCTGGCCAAACTCGGGGTCGAGAACATGAACCCCGATTTTGCCACCTTTATTCGTACCATTGTGATCCTGCTGGTACTCGCGGGTATCTTGCTGGTCACCGGAAAATTCCAGTCTCTGGCCGGTGTTTCCGGCAAGAGTCTGATATTTCTGGTGCTTTCCGGCATGGCGACTGGTGCTTCCTGGCTGTGTTATTTCCGTGCCCTCAAAATCGGCAATGCCTCACAGGTCGCCCCGATCGATAAAATGAGTGTTGTCATCGTGGCGATACTGGGTGTGCTGTTCCTGGGTGAGCACCTGTCTATGCGAAACTGGGCTGGTATTGGCATGATTGCCGTTGGCGCCCTCCTGGTGGCCATAAAGGCCTGAGAGCAGGCTCCATCTGGCACGGTTATTATCAATCTGATTGCCGTATCGTACCGCTCGTGGTATTCACCTAGCTTCGAAAAAGCTGGAGATGAGAACGTAACAATAATCTGAATTGCGCAAGAAACGGCTGGCAGACGAATCGGGGAATCGTGACAATAAATCTGCCTATGAGCCTGCCCTTTGAGAGTTATCCATGAATACCGATTATCAACGCATTGCCCAGGCCATCACCTATATCGAACAACATGTTGAATGCCAACCCTCATTAGCTGATGTCGCAAACAGTGTTCATCTGAGTCCTTACCATTTTCAGCGGCTGTTTCGACGCTGGGCTGGAGTCAGCCCAAAGCAATTTCTGCAATACCTGACGGTTCAACATGCCAAGGGACTGCTGGCACAATATCACAGTAATCTTGATGTCAGCGAATCGCTGGGGTTGAGCAGCAGTTCCCGACTTCATGATCAGTTTATCACTCTCGAGGCGATGTCTCCGGGCATGTACAAGCATGGTGGCTCAGGGCTTGAACTGCATCATGGCTGTTATCCCAGCCCTTTTGGCCAGGTCCTGCTGGTCAGCAGTCCCCAGGGTATCTGTCATTTGTCCTTTTCTGGCCCTGCTGCCAGCCAGTCACAACTCACTACACTCAAACAGTGCTGGCCAAATGCCAGCTGGCAGGATGACAATCAGCTGGTGAATTCGAAGTCGGCACAGATTGCTGCCGAATTATTCAAGTTAAAACAACCGTCGCAAACACTCCGGATTGCCGTGACTGGCAGTAATTTACAACTCCAGGTCTGGAAGGCGCTGCTACGTATCCCGTTCGCGAGTGCAACCAGCTATGGCGATATTGCCCGTGAAATTGGTCACCCCCGTGCAGCCCGGGCGATCGGTACGGCCATCGCCTCCAATCCGGTGGCCTGGCTGATCCCCTGTCATCGCGTACTGCGGCGGACGGGTGAGTTTGGCCAGTATCACTGGGGCACAGAACGCAAGCGGCTGATGGTCGGCTGGGAATCAGCACATTCCCAGAATTAATCAACGTGTCAATTAAATACCCAGATCCTTTCGAACTGCGGTGGTCTCATGGGTCACAGCCGGTAGCATATCAACTAATTGACGTGCAGTAGCCGGTGGGGATTGCCAGGCAGGATGGATACACTTTTTGGTTACCAGCTGCATCAATTCACGATCAGTAGAATCCAGTAAATCATCGTTTGTACGCATCACTACGCTGTAGAAATCAGCCATCTGGACAACATTCAAAACCCTGAAGACCTTTGGATCGTTATAGCCCCCACCCACCAATTTATACTGATGATGCAATTATACAACTTCAGCAATTAAAATCGGCAGTTCCCATTTTTTACAAGCCATGAATCCTACAAGCGCATGATTTATCCCCAATATTCGCTGTTCAATCTCGACCAATTGTTGCGGAGATTCCCAATGCGCCTCATCAACCCGACTTAGCTGTTTCGAATTCGCATCAAAAAGGACAAAGCGACCAATATCATGCAGCAATCCGCACAGATAAGCGGCCTCAGGATCTACAGCCAGAGTTTTGTTCACTCGGGTGATATTTCTGGCGATAATAGCCGTTTCCACTGCGTGAATCCAAAGATTGCGTTCCCC
>CAZTLH010000153.1:0-6897 GCA_964614335.1 uncultured Gammaproteobacteria bacterium | reverse complement strand
TGATGGGAAAAACCAAAAAGCATGTCCAGGAGGCGATGGCAGCAGGAAAAATGTTTGGTATGCCATTTTTTCATGTCATGTTTGGAAATCTCAAGATATCGGCAAATTAATTTAGTTAAAACGAGGAGTTAAACGGGCAGTGTGTGGCATGCAGAATTGCGGCACACTGCCTTTTCTACGCACAAAGGAGTAAAAATGTGAAAAAATCTACACAACTTTTGGCAGTAACACTGGGAGCCGTATGGCTGAATCTGGCCTCTGCTGGCGGCAATATCGTCAATGTTGAAGAGCTCGACATCGAATATGCACCGGATACCATCACGGTGAAACTGGGTCAAACTCTGCACCTGGTGAACAAGGATCCATTTTTTCATACCTCCCGTATCAGTGAATTGAATGCTGATGGCAGCGAAGGCAAGGTGGTGTTAAAGGCAAAAAATGAATTGCCAAATGCCGAAACAGACTTCAAATTCAGCAAACCGGGGAAATACAAGATCCGCTGTATGGCCCATGATGGCATGACCGCAATGGTCACCGTTACCCAATAATTATAATGCCGGTCAATGTCACACTGCCAGTACGTAGATCGTTAGCAATTTGTTCGCTTAGCACCAATTTATGACAGTATATTCTTGTTATTGAACTGAATCGAAAATATAATGTTCATAATCGAACTTATTATTGAATCTCCAACTTTTTCTGAATTGTGTGTCAAATGTCTGAACTCTATGACCTGCTGGTGGTCGGCGGTGGTGTAAATGGTTGTGGTGTGGCCCGGGATGCCGCAGGGCGTGGTTTGCGTGTTCTGCTGTGTGAAAGCGGTGATCTGGCCGGCCAAACTTCATCCCGTAGTACCAAGCTGATCCATGGTGGTCTGCGGTATCTGGAGCATTACGAGTTCCGATTGGTGCGCGAGGCCCTGCGGGAGAGAGAAGTACTGCTGGCGATGGCGCCGCATCTGGTGTGGCCGATGCGTTTTGTTCTGCCGCATAACCGCTACCTGCGACCGGCCTGGATGATCCGTGCCGGAATGTTTCTATACGATTATCTGGCCGGGCGCAAAGTCCTCAAGGCCTCGCGATGTGTCAACCTGTCAGATCATGTGGCCGGCACAGCGCTTAAGGATGATAGCAGCAAAGGATTTATCTATTCCGATTGTGGCACCTATGACAGTCGCCTGGTCGTACTCAATGCCATCGATGCTGCAGAACACGGAGCAAAAATTTTAACCCGGACACGTTGTCTGATGGCCCGTCGTGAAGACCAACGCTGGGTTGCGGGTTTGCAGGATGCCATGACCGGACGGCGTTTCGATGTTACGGCCAGGGCGCTGGTGAATGCTACCGGGCCCTGGGTCAACAGTTTTATCGACGATGCCCTGAAAACACCAACCGCTTACCGTATTCGTCTGGTTAAAGGTAGTCATATGGTGGTGCCACGATTATTTGAGCATGACCATGCCTATATCCTGCAGCATAGTGACCAGCGGATCGTTTTTGCCATTCCCTTCGAGCAAAACTACAGCCTGATCGGCACCACCGAGGTCGATTACGATGGTGATCCGGCCGCAGTAACAATGTCAGACGATGAAGTGAGCTATCTGTGTGGTGTAATCAACAGCTACTTTAAAGCACAGACCCAACCACAGGATGTCGTCTGGACCTATGCCGGTGTGCGGCCCTTGTTTGATGACGCCGCCTCAAGTGCCTCGGCAGTCAGCAGAGAGTACATACTGGAGCTTGATAACGGCCAAGGCAGAGCGCCGCTGATCAGTGTTTTTGGTGGCAAATTAACGGCCTACCGCCAGGTTGCGGAACATACCCTGGCCAAACTGTTGCCTGCGATGAAGGTCAAGAGCAGTGCCTGGACCAGCCAACCCGGTCATCCATTGCCCGGTGGTGACCTGCAGGATTATGCGAAATTTGTCAGTGAGCTTGGACAACACTATCCCTGGTTACCACAAACCATGGTCCATCGTCTGGCCCGGTTGTATGGCACCCGGTCGCAAAAAATTCTCAGACAGAGCACCAGCATGGAAGCCTTGGGTCAGCATTTTGGTGCCGATCTTTATGAAGCCGAAGTGCGTTATCTGCTGGATCAGGAGTGGGCGCGTACCGCAGAAGACATTCTCTGGCGCAGAACACGTCTTGGTCTGAATCTCGACAAATCACAGAGTAGCCAATTGCAACAGTGGCTGGACAACTACTGGCGACTTGCTGCCTGATACCTGCGTAGTGTGGTCTGGCTGACTGTGGATGATGTGACTCTAACCTGATTTCGAACCAGAAGGTCCCACCAGCCACGCTAGCCAAGAATTTGCTGACTGTTTTATCTCTCAAAGTCCATACGACCAACTGTTTCACAAACCGGAATCAATTCCGGTGTGTTGAGCCTGGGAGCCTTGCAGACAGGTGTCTGAGCTCATGGCTGTCCGTTAGCCTGACGGGCTACTCCTGCGACAAAGTGTCAATAATCGGGCAATCCGGGACATCTCCATCCGAGCATTGTTCGACCATTTGACGCAGCACTTTTTCCATTTTTAGCAAATCGGTAATTCGTGCCTTGACGGTATTGGCATGCAACAGGGTCAGGGCACGGACCTCGGCACAGCTGGAATCGGTCTTGTCCACCAGACTGAACAATTCGCGTATCTGTTGCTGGCTGAAACCCAACTGACGACATCGGCAGATAAAGGACAGCCGTTTTGCCAATGTCGTATTGTAGATACGATGGCCACCATCGGTGCGTGGCACCGCCGGCAACAAACCGATGGATTCATAATAGCGTATGGTTTCGATCTTGCAGCCGGTCTGGCTGGAAAGATCACCGATACTAAGTATGGCGTTCGTGATTGACATGAGAAAATACTTGTATCTATAGTTACTATAGCTATTAGTCTAGCATTTCCTGGAGATATCGGCAAGTTTGCCGGGATTGACTGACGATTGTGAGAGCAAACCTCTTCGCCTCACGTGACCCCACATGGAAATGATGAAATATGACCAATAGTAATCAGCCGGCACAAGCAAACAGCCAGCAAAGAACCGGAGACACCAAACCTTCGGTGGTACCGTTGAGACCGCCGAAGAAAACATCCAGTGCCCTGCAGGTGGCGATCATTGGCAGTGGCTCTGCAGCATTTGCCTGTGCCATCCGCGCCGCCGAACAGGGTGCCGAAGTGACCTTGGTCGAAGCCGGCACGCTGGGTGGTACCTGTGTCAATGTCGGCTGTGTACCGTCGAAAATCATGATTCGGGCGGCTCAGGTGGCGCATCTGGCGAGAGCACATCCGTTTGCGGGTCTGCAAATCGGTAAACCCGTGATTGAGCGCACCGCCATGCTGCAACAACAGCAGCAAATGGTTGCACGATTGCGTTTTGCCAAATATGAAACCCTGCTGGAGCAAAATCCACGAATTCATCTACAACGTGGTAAAGCACGATTTATCGATCCCACGACCCTGTTGATAGAAAAATCCGATGGCAATACCAGCACATTGCAGGCTGACCGTATTCTGATCAGTACCGGTGCCAGTGCCCATATCCCGAATATACCGGGTCTTGCCGGCACCCCGTACTGGACTTCGACACAGGCGCTGCAGATCAAGCAGATTCCGGAACGTCTGCTGGTGCTGGGTGGTTCGGTGGTTGCGCTGGAATTGGCCCAGGCTTTTGCCAGGCTGGGTTCACAGGTAACATTGATGGCACGCAGTACCCTGTTATCCAAGGCGGATCCGGAAATTGGCAGACAACTGGCGGATATTCTTGAGCAGGAAGGGCTGCATATCAGCTTGCATACTGTGCCACAGCGTGTCGAATACGGGGATGACGGTTTCCTGGCCTTCACTGCCAACGCCGAATTTGCTGCTGATGCCCTGCTGGTGGCAACCGGACGGCCTGCCAATACTGCAGCACTGGATCTCGAAAAAGCCGGAGTGGCGACCGATTCAGCCGGTGCCATCCAGATCGATGATCACATGCGAACAGCGGCAGCGTCCATCTATGCGGCCGGTGATTGCACAACCCAGCCACAGTATGTCTATGTCGCAGCCGCAGCAGGGACACGGGCTGCCGTCAATATGACCGGAGGTGATGCGAGTCTGGATCTGGCCACTATGCCGGAAGTGATGTTTACCGATCCCCAGGTGGCCATGGTGGGTATGGATGAAGCGGCAGCTCACTGTGCCGGTATTGCCATCAGCAGCCGGCTATTAACACTGGATAATGTACCCCGTGCCCTGGCCAATATGGATACACGCGGTTTTATCAAGCTGGTCGCCGAGGCAGATGGTGGAAAATTGCTGGGAGCGCAGATACTGGCAGCCGAAGGCGGTGAAATTGTGCAGACCGCGGCATTGGCAATCGCTGCAGGATTGACCGTTGAAGAGCTGGGCAATCGTCTTTTCCCCTATCTAACCATGGTTGAGGGTTTGAAACTCTGTGCCCAAACCTTTGTCAAAGATGTCAAACAACTGTCTTGCTGCGCGGGTTGACGAAATTTATTGTGATGAGCTACTACACTAGAGAGAAGTGAAAAATGAAAGAGATGTTGAAACAACTTTCGAGCGCCTTTGGCGCCGTGTTTGCAGCCGCTTGCTGTCTGGGTTTGCCGCTGGTATTGACGGCTGTGGGTGCTGCAGGCTTGGGTTTTATCCTCAATGATGCCATACTCTGGCCGCTGTTCAGTGCCTTCGTGATTCTGAATCTACTGCTGCTGCATCGCTCCACCCGACAACACGGCCAGGCCGGGCTGTTTTATATTGGTTTGGCTGGCGGGTTACTGGCCATGATTGGGCTTGGTCTGCTGGTTACCGGCACCTATGCTGCAAACTGGTCTATTTATATCGGTCTTGGCCTGCTGGTGCTGGCCAGTATTATGGATTTTCTCAAGGGTCGAAAGCTGCAAAAGGATACCGGCAGCTGTGAAATACCAGTGAAGATCGGAACCACCGAAACAGCCGTCGACAATAACCGCAGGTTGCTCAATGGTACGGCCATCGCGGCGACGTCTGCTGTCGTATTCTATGGTATGTACAAGGCCGTAGCCATTCTCGCACCACCCGCACAGGCCGGCGAAATCGCCTGTTACGGCATCAACTCCTGCAAGGGAAAATCCTCCTGCTCGACCGCTAACAATGCCTGCAGCGGACAGAATTCCTGCAAAGGCAAGGGTTTCATCAATGTCCCGCTCAAAGACTGCTACGCTAAAGGCGGTATCCCGCTAAAAGGCTCAAAATACGATCCCGCCAATTAGTTTTTTGGAATTAGTTTTTTGGGTCGGACCTATGCTAGACTATGAATTTGTTGATATTTTATGTGTAAAATGATGTGATTTTGGGCTTAAAAGGACCATTTTGGCACCGAAAATGGCCATTTAAGTTTGCCAGCACCATCCAGACTCCAAGATAAGGCTGATCCTTAATTTATTACGGACACTTCGTAGACCCGAACCCAATAGCGTGAACTACCGAAACGGCCGAACCAGCGATGAGCATGCGATCGTGCAACTGAATACCAAAGTTGTGGACCTGACCAGCCCAATGGACAGCAACAGATTCCAGTCACTGTTCAGGCTATCCTGTCAATCGTTGGTGGTTGAAGAGGCTGGTTATGTGGCTGGCTTTTTGCTCGGATTTACCGACAATTGCGAATACGATAGCGTGAACTATCGCTGGTTTTCTGAGCGACTCAAACACTTTTATTATGTCGATCGTGTAGTGATTGCCGCACAATATCGTGGTCGAGGGCTAGGCGGCAAGCTCTACGGACAGGCGATGCATTGTGCTAAAGAGTCACAGCTACTATGGATAGCTGCGGAAATGAATTGTTTTCCCGCCAACGAAGCTTCGCTGCAATTTCACCATAGACAAGAATTTCGCGAGGTTGGTATTCAAAAACTGGCGGGTGACAAGCTTGTTTCGATGCAAGTCAGGTCATTGCAATCTTAGCTAAACGATCCCTGATTCGAGAGAATTGAACCAAGAAAGAGATTACTGGTATAAATCATGTCGGCACTAGGGTGGTGAGTCTTGCGCGTACCAGGATATTTTATGAGCAACTTGGTTTTGAATTTATTGTCGGTCCCATCGGTCCGGAACCTGTAGCCGTTATGGAACACCCGTCTGGAGTAAACATCAACCTGATACTCAATGCTGATGCCAGCTGCACTGACAATATTCTGATGGATATACCAGAAAGGCATGCGGGGTATACCCATATGGCCCTGAATGTTTCAGATATCACAGTTGTGGAGCAGACTTTGATGGAACTTGGTATCCCGATCAGTGAAGGCCCAATCAAGCTACCAAATGGGGAAGGGCTGGAAAAAACCGAAATATATACGATGCAGACTTATTCTTATTGATTCAAATATAAAACTATATTACACTCCTCACACAGAGTGATTGGTTTGGTACAAATCACACAGGTCTGTTGATTCCTGTCCTGCGAGAGTTGAGCAAACCGTTGCTGATATCAACGCACAGCGGAGGCCGATATGGCGCATATTATAGTTCGACATCGTGTCAAGGATTATGGGACCTGGAAAGAGGCATTCGATACCTTTGTTGACAGCAGGGAGGCTGGTGGTGAGAGGTCGTTCCAGGTATTTCGTGATGAGGGTGATGCCAATTTGGTTTCGATCATTTTCAAATGGGATGATCTTGAAAATGCACACCGTTTTATGGAATCGGTCGAGCTGAAAGAGGCGATGGGTGCGGCTGGTGTAATCGAGGAACCTGATATACGTTTTGTTCAGGAAGTGGATAGTGGAACACCTTAGTAGGCTCATATTTTCGGGCAGGCTCCTGGCAAAAGCGACTGAAATAATTCACAAATTTGTTGCATAGGGTGTCGCCTCTACCTTACTTTATGGCATTTGAATAGAGTTAAGGAGATG
>CAZTLH010000152.1:0-6946 GCA_964614335.1 uncultured Gammaproteobacteria bacterium | reverse complement strand
CGCCTATTGTATGGATTGCTGGGTGGCTTCGGGCATTGATGAGCGGGCAGTTCCTGCTCGTCTTAAACCGGTGCTGGATCATGTTGAGAAGGGGGATGTCAGGCAGTTTCCCCACAACTTCATCCGCTATGTTGATCAACATGCCACTACACTGCTGGCTGACTTTCTTGATCTGTTCAAGAAAGACCTGTCTGCTACCAGTCAACAGTACCTCAGCCATTTCCTGCTCGGCGATGCGCAAATGGATCCGGCTGATGGCAACGCTGTCGGCGAGGACAAACTTGAGATGTACCTGGTCAAACGGCTGTTTGCGTTGGTCAAGGAACGCAGAGAGATCAAAGGCAGGGTGACAGATCTTGGGCGCTGCCTGAAGAAGCTGGCAGCAGAACCGCAGGATGATTCCACCGTCCAGGAGATCAGTGATGTAACCCGGGAACGTGAGGGCATGCAGGCTATTTTGAGAGAGATCAATGGCAAGCAGACGATGAATTTTCTGACCGATGAGGGGTTGTTGCCCAATTATGCATTTCCGGAGGCGGGGGTCACGCTACGCTCGGTGATTTTTCGCAAGAAAGAACAGGTGGATGAGGAGGGCAGGGCCTACGAAAATATTGTGTTCGAGTATGAACGGGCTGGCGCCATGGCGATTGGCGAGCTGGCCCCTGAGAATATTTTTTATGCCGGTGGGCGAAAGGTTTCCATTCAACAGGTGGCGATGAATCTGTCGGAAATAGAAACATGGCGATTTTGTCCGGTCTGCACGCATTCAGAAAGAATCCTCGGCGAACAAGCGCCTGGCCCTTGCCCGCATTGCAACAATAGCATGTGGGCGGATGCAGGGCAGCAGGTACAGATGTTGCGCCTGCGGCAGGTGATGGCCAATACCAGCGATCGTGACAGCCGGATTGGTGACGACAGTGATAATCGTGAACCCACGTTCTATACACGGCAAATGCTGGCGGATTTTGATAATACCGACGTTGAAGTGGCCTGGAAAATCAAGAGCGATCATCTGCCCTTTGGCTTCGAGTTCATTCGTAAGGCGACCTTCCGGGAAATGAACTTTGGCGAGCGTGGTGGCAGTGAGCAGCTGATCCATATTGCCGGAGAGGAGGCGGCAAGACCGGGTTTCACCCTGTGCCGGCAGTGTGGAATGGTGCAGAACCGGCGTGGCAACAAGGCTGAACAGAAGCATGCCTATGCCTGTAAGGTTAGCGACAAAACGGACGAGAACAACCTGATTGATTGCTTGTATTTGTACCGGGAATTTACTTCTGAGGCCCTGCGTATTCTTTTACCTGTCAGTTCTGTGGCAGGTGGCGACCAAAGCCTGAACTCTTTTATTGCAGGACTACAGCTGGGGTTGAAACGGAAGTTTGGTGGCAAGGTCGATCATTTGCGGGTGATGGATTATGCCGAGCCGATCACCGAGAACGGATCTGCCGGTGATTTTCGGCGCCGCTATCTGATGCTTTACGACTCGGTGCCGGGTGGCACCGGGTACTTGCATGAACTGATGCAATCTCCACAGCAGTTGCTGGATGTGTTTTATCAGGCCCGAGAGGTCATGGCCCGCTGTGAGTGTACGCATGATCAGAGCAAGGATGGCTGCTATCGCTGCCTGTATGCATTTAGAAACAGCCATGGGATGGAGACCACTTCCCGGACCATTGCGGTCGATTTATTCAGCCGTATTCTGGAGCTGAAAGATCAGTTCGAAACAGTCAAGAGCATTGATGAGATCTCCGTGAATCCGGTGCTGGATAGTGAACTTGAAGTCAGGTTTGTCGAAGCCATCAAGCGTGTCGCCATGGGGGATGGTCACGGGTTGCTTGGTGAAGTCCGAATCCAGCAACAGGTGGTGAATGGTAAGCCGGGGTATTTCCTGTCGCTGGGTGAGCGTATGTACACCATTGAACCACAGGTGGATGTGGGTACGGCCGAGGGTGTGGGTTTTGCATCCAGGCCGGATTTCATGATTTGTTCGGCTCGAAGTCGTGATGCTTTCAAACCGGTTGCGCTGTTTATGGATGGCTACAAATACCATAAAAACAAGGTAACGGACGATTCAGCCAAGCGCATGGCGCTGGTACAAAGCGGACGGTTTTGGCAATGGTCTTTGACATGGGATGATGTTCACCGGGAATTTGCCAGATCCCAAACTGAAGCCAGAAATCCTTTCAGTGAGGGGTTACAAGCCTCGATGAAACCGCTCCAGGATACTTTGGCCTCCAAACTAAAGATCAAGGCATTGGAATCTTATGCGAGTCACTCTCCTCTGATGCAGCTGCTGTTATTCTTGCAGCAGCCGGATGCAGTCAAGTGGCAGGAGTATATCTTCACGCGGGTGTTGGGTTGGTTTGATCAGTCGCGCATGATGACCCTGGAGGCGCCTTATATCGACCGTTTTCAGCACCGCATTCCAACGCGTTTACAGCAATTGTTCGTAGATTCAGGCCCCTGTGCATTGGGTGGTTTGCGTATGGAGGATACCACTGCTGCACTGCAAATCACCTGTGCGGTTCCATTGGAGGCAATTAAAGGGGTAGCTACGGAGCAGATGATCACCAGCATTTATCTGCATACTGGTATGTCCACTGACGAGTCATCTGACGAGTCATTCAGGCATGCATGGCAAGGCTTTCTCAGGGCCTGCAACCTGATGCAGTTTCTGCCCTGGTCGGTATTCTGTACGCAAGATGGTGTCGCCAGTGGGGTCTATGAACAGATCGAATGGAAGTTTGCGAAAGGGCTGGGAACTCAGCTTGCTGATGACTGCGGGCCGGAAGTTGCCAGCATTCTGGAAGAAGTGCTGGATGAGTTCCGTGACGCGGTAAGACAATTATATGATGAGGGTCTGCCATTGCCCGAGGTCGTCTATGAGATGCAGGATGAGCAGGGGGAAATCATTGCCGAAGCGGAACTGGCCTGGAGCAATGAACACTGTGTTGCCTTGACTACTGAACAGGAAAGTGACAGTGCAGGCATTTTTTCCAGCAAGGGATGGAAGGTGGTTGCGTTGGATCGGGAAGGGCGATGGTTGCATGAGATCCGGAAGCATTTGATCGCTTCCAGTACGGAGTGAAAGGAGAATTTATTATGTCACAACGGTGCAGGGTGGCTATTTCGTCAGACTTTTTTACCGCTTTTGCCCGCCTTCCAAAGGTGCAGCAAGGAAAAACTTCAAAATTTATTATCAATTTTCAAAAGGATCCTGCAGCATCGGCCATTCATTATGAAAAGATCGTTCAAGCTGCAGATCCGGACATGCGTTCCGTTCGCATTGACCAGGCGTACCGGGGGATTGTTCTTAAGCCGGAAACCGGGAATGTCTATCTATTGTTATGGGTAGACCATCATGATGCAGCCTATTCCTGGGCCAGGCGGCATCGCTGCACCATTAATTCTGCAACAGGCGGCATTCAGGTCTATGAGGCGCAAGAGCACGCCGTTGATCATGAGGCATCGAGGCAACAAGAGGTACTTGTATCGACACATGAAGCGATTGCAGCATTAAAAGACCGGGAACTGTTGCGCTTGGGGATCCCACAAGAACTGATCGGACTAATCCGATCGATACAGACCGAAGCCGATCTGGATGCTTGTGAAAACCGGCTGCCTGTGGAAGCGGCGGAAGCCGTTTTTATGCTGTTGGCCGGGTATCGCTATGAAGAGATCGTGAATGAGCGAGAGATGGCGACAGAACAGGAGGTCAATACAGTTGATTTTGCCACTGCCCTGGATCGGCTGGTAACTAAAAGTCAATTCTATATTGCCGATGACCAAATCGAACTGCAGGCAATGCTGCATGCCCCTTTGGATAAATGGAGGGTATTTCTGCACCCTTCACAGCGAAAAATGGCCACCGGGATTAAACATGGCGCGGTACGAATATTGGGGGGAGCCGGGACGGGTAAAACCGTTGTGGCCATGCATCGGGCAAAATGGCTGGCTGAAAATATCGTTTTTGGCACACAAAGAATTCTTTTTACCACATTCACAAAAAACCTGGCGGCTGATATTCAGGCAAATCTGCAATCGATTTGTTCTCGTAATGTGCTGGAAAAAATTGAGGTGATCAATCTGGATCGCTGGGTGAATCGGTTCTTAAGAGCGAAAAACTATGCCTATCAGATTATTTATGACGGCAATGAGAGCCAGAAAACCCTGTGGCAGAAAGCCACGGACCTGGCTCCGACGGCTTTGGGATTGCCCGATGCATTTTATCGGGAGGAGTGGCAACGCGTGATCCAGCCACAGAGTATCGTTACTCTCGATCAATACAAACGCGCCTCCAGAATCGGTCGGGGTACGCGACTCAACCGGTCTTCAAGAGCGAAAGTTTGGGTGGTATTTGAAGAATACCGTAATCTTCTGACTCAGAATAAAAAGAAGGAAGTGGATGATGGATACCGGGATGCCGCGCAGCTATTGAGGTATGAAGCCGGCCTGCCACGCTATGCTGCGGTCGTCGTTGACGAAGCCCAGGATATGAGCACGCAGGCATTTCACCTGCTGCGGCAATTGGTTCCAGAGGGTGAAAATGACCTGTTTATTGTCGGTGATGGACATCAGCGGATTTATGGACGGAACAAGGTGGTGCTGAGCCGGTGTGGTATCAATATCCGGGGCAGGGCGAGAAAACTTCGCCTGAATTATCGTACGACCGAAGAGATTCGAACCTGGGCCGTCAATCTCCTGGAGGGGTTTCCTGTGGATGATCTGGATGGGGGCTTAGACGACAACAAGGGCTATAAATCATTGGCCCATGGTCTTGTTCCACAAGTTGAGCATTTTGATATGCCGGAACAGCAGGGTGATTTCGTTGTCGGCTATCTGAATGCCATCAGCAAGGCGGGTTTGCCCTTGCATGCCATTTGTATTGTTGCCAGGCTCAGTCGGGAACTGACCCTTATCAAGGAACAACTGAAACAGGCTGATATTGCCTGTCAAGAGATTACCGCCGAGAAATCAGATTCCGAGCACGAAGGATCGGTCCGGATCGCCACCATGCACCGAGTCAAAGGCTTGGAATTTGATGACGTCATACTGATCAGCATGAATCAAGGGATTATTCCATTTGCCCCGGCATTGGCAGAAAAAGGGGATGCTGTTGAGGAAAGACAGGCCGATCTGGAAGAACGTGCGCTGGTCTACGTGGCCATGACCCGGGCCAGAAAGAAGTTGATTATCACCCATTACGGACCACAAAGCCCTTATCTGCTATCGATCAACCGCAGGGGAAGCGAAAAGTGCAAATCGTCCACACATGCCAAGCAGTCTAGCTCGGATTGACGATGACCTGATGTGGCTGACATGGAATGCTCATAAACTGTTATCGTAAGGGTAGTGGGGGTGCTGAATTCATCAAATAACCGGTGCGCGGCCTGGAATGAGGCAGTTCTTTCTGCCAGAAGCCGCTGCTGGCGGGTACTGTCGAAGGAATACCATTTTCTGGAGTTGGGTGTGATAACAAACAACCTGTTTACTGATGACTTCAAGTTGGCCCCTTATTGGTGGGATCAGACACCAAGGCCGGTCGCTGATCAGTCATTACCGGCATCTACGGAGGTGCTGATCATCGGGTCGGGTTATAGCGGGCTCTGTGCCGGGTTGCAGACAGCCAGGGCCGTGCGTAATACCGTCATTATCGATGCTGAAGCAGCAGGCTGGGGTTGCAGCTCACGAAATGGCGGGCTGGTCAGTACAGCCATCAAACCCGAATATGAGCAATTATCGGCACGTAATGGCAAGCAAAAGGCCTACGCAATTTGTGCTGAAGGCCATGCGGCATGGGAGTGGGTACGTGATTTTGTAGCTGAAGAAGCCATCGAATGCAGTTATCGGATGCCGGGAAAGTTTTACGCTGCACACAGCCCCAAACAGTATGAAATTCTGGCGAAGACCTTGTCCAGACAAACAAAGGGTCTGGAAACTGCCTACCACATGGTGCCACGCTCCGAACAGTTTGCTGAAATCGGCACCGATGCCTATTATGGTGGGGCTGTCATTGACAAACATGCCTCGCTCGATCCGGCGCGTTATCACAAAGGGCTGCTGGATCGCTTTGAATCAGCCAATGGCTTGGTCATATCTCAGTGTCGTGCACTCGTAATTGAAAAGGATGGTGACGGTTTTATTGTCAAGACCAGCAAAGGCATCATCAAAACACGGGATGTCCTGGTGACGACGAATGGTTACAGTGATGGGGTGTCCCCCTGGTTGCAACGACGGGTGATTCCAATAGGGAGCTATATGATTGCGACAGAGCCACTGCCGGAGGCACTGATGTCGAGGTTATTGCCAACCGATCGCAGTATCGGTGATACCCGCAAGGTGATTTTCTATTACCGGCCATCCCCCGATCGCAGTCGGATCATCTTTGGTGGCAGGGTAACCATTGGCGAGACGGATCCGAAAAATAGTGCGCCAATGCTATTTCAGGACCTGGCGACGCTGTTTCCAGATCTTGCCGGCCATAAGATCAGCCATAGCTGGATGGGTTATATTGCCTATACTTTCGATCATCTGGCTCATGTTGGAAAACACGATGGAGTCTATTACTCCATGGGTTATTGCGGCTCTGGTATTGCGATGTCCAGCTATCTGGGCACATGTGTAGCCAGGCAGCTACTGGGTCAGAAAAATGGACAGACAGCTTTTGATGATTTGAATTTTCAGACCCGCCCCTTGTATTATGGCAAGCCCTGGTTTCTGGGTCCATCTGTCGCCTGGTTTCGCTTTCTTGACCGCTTTGTTCGTTAGCAGGTTTCTATTGAATCTTTTAATCCTGGTTTCTTTGACTGACCTGATTGTTGAGAAATTCTCTGGACTTTAATTGACCGGGAAGCTGCCACAAGATCCCAAGTTATTGGGTGGGTGGAATGACCTGTTCTCTGGTGTGAGGAGATTATCTGTTTGCTTTTGTTGCTGGTATCCTATTTAG
>CAZTLH010000151.1:0-6957 GCA_964614335.1 uncultured Gammaproteobacteria bacterium | reverse complement strand
TTATAAGATTTTGTATTCGCCCTAAAAAGCACCAATTCAACAGACTCATGAATGTCCAATTGGTTCCAATGCAGCCAACAAATCCCTGGTATTGAATTTCCAGCGGGAGCTCCTGTTGGCAGAAAGGTTGTACTCACACTGTTCCAAATCGGCTTACACAGAAATACCCCTTTGGGCAGACCGCCAGAGGTTGGGATCCGGGATGGCTAATGCGTTCTGCAATTCCCGGAGAAAGCGAGATCTGGGGATGTTGATTGCCCCCATGCTGTCAAGATGTGCTGATTGTACCTGGCAGTCGATAAAATGAAACTGCCATTTTCGCAATTGTTCTACCAGCACCGTTAATGCAACTTTTGATGCATCAGTACGCAGACTGAACATGCTTTCCCCAAAGAAGGCTGCGCCGAGTGCGATACCATAGAGGCCACCAACCAGTACGCCATCTTGCCATGATTCAACCGAATGGGCGTAACCGAGCTCGTGTAATCGACAATAGGCAGCACGCATCTCGCCGGTTATCCAGGTGCCTGACTGTTCCTTGCGGGTTTCACCATGGGCACAGGATTCGATGACTGTGGTGAAAGCCTGATCGAAGGTGGTGGTAAATATTTCTTTTCGCAGTGTCTTGTGCAGACTTTTTGAGATATGGAGATTTTGAGGATACAGGATTGAACGGGGATCAGGACTCCACCACAGAATGGGTTGATTGTCGCTATACCACGGAAAGATGCCTTTGCGGTAAGCGTCAAGCAACCGGCGGCAGGAAAGATCGCCGCCAGCAGCCAGCAGGCCCTCACTCGATGCCAGGTTAGGGTCTGGAAATTCTTCGATCGTTTTGTGATATTGCAATGTCATTTCCTTGGCAGTATCTCTATGATGATAGACAATACAGATTCCATTTTATCGGTCGAATTCATAACATGACAGCGAAAATAGCAATTGTATTGGCGCAGTTTAATCCACATGTGGGTGACGTCAGCGGCAATATCGAGCGAATGCATCAGCTTGTAGTTGATGCCATAGGACTTGGTGCCCAACTTGTAGTGTTTCCAGAGCTGAGTGTGACCGGCTATCCACCGGAGGATTTGCTGTTTCGCAAGGATTTTATCGAATGTGCAAGCCGCGGTGTTGAGCGACTGGCGGCGCAATTGCCGGCAGAAATCACCGTTATTGCCGGTTTTCCCAGGAAGGATCGCGAAGCTCTGTATAACAGTGCGGCAGTAATGCATCAGGGGCAAATTATCACCTGTTATGACAAGTGGTTATTGCCCAATTATGGGGTATTTGATGAAAAGCGTTATTTTTCACCAGGCAATAAGGCCTGTGTGGTAAGGGTTGATGACTGGTCAATCGGCGTCACAATTTGTGAAGATGTCTGGGAGTCCGGCCCGGTAGAAGCGTCCGTGTCTGCTGGAGCGCAACTGGTGGTATCACTGAATGCATCACCATTTACCCGTGGTAAATCGGCGATACGCCAGCAGCAGGTTGTTGCGGCCAGGGCTCGCAGTTGCAGGATCCCTGTCGTCTATGTCAATCAAGTGGGTGGTCAGGATGAACTGGTGTTTGATGGGGGTTCGTTTAGCGTCGATGCGACGGGTTCGGTGGTACAACGCAGTCCACAGTTTCTGGAACATCTGGCACAAATCGAGTGCACGATGACTGCGGCTGATGAGGTGCACTGCCAAGGGGAAATCGCAGCAGAGATAGAGGATATTGCTGCAGTTTATCAGGCATTAACACTGGGCCTTGGTGATTATGTTCGTAAAAATCATTTTCCAGGAGCCCTGGTTGGTTTATCCGGAGGAATCGATTCTGCGTTGACACTGGCCATCGCAGTCGATGCGCTGGGTGCGGATCGAGTGGAAGCCGTGTTGATGCCGTCCCGTTACACCCGTCAGATGAGTATCGATGATGCCATGCTGGAGGCAGAAAATCTGGGTATCAAATCCCGTTTAGTACAAATCGAACCCACTTTTCGTGCCCTGGTGGAATCGATGCAGCCTGTTTTTGGATCAGCACCAGCGGACACCACCGAAGAGAATATGCAGGCCAGGATACGGGGCCTGATGCTGATGGCGATTTCCAATAAACAGGGCAAGATGGTCGTGACTACCGGTAACAAAAGTGAAATGGCAGTCGGTTATGCCACCCTGTATGGCGATATGGTCGGAGGTTTTTCGGTACTCAAGGATGTATTAAAAACTCTTGCTTATCAACTATCACAATACCGAAACAGTTTGTCAGCGGTGATACCGCAGCGTGTTATCGACCGTCCTCCAAGTGCTGAATTGGCTCCGGATCAACTGGATGAGGACAGTCTGCCGCCTTATCCTGAGTTAGACGCAGTGCTGGAGCGCTATATTGAACAGGAGCAGTCAATTGATGAAATTGAGACGGATGGTTTTTCCCGGATGATGATCGAAAGGGTGGTAGATCTGGTAGATCGTAATGAGTACAAACGTCGCCAGGCGGCCCCCGGTGTGCGTATAACAAGCCGTGCTTTTGGCCGGGACCGTCGTTATCCTTTGACCTGGGCCCGATATCATCGATAGGACAGCCTTCTAGGAGCCTGTCCTATCGATGATATCAGTAAGGTGAAGGTCAGTTCCTCGCGCCGGGATTGTAAAACATGGCTGTGTTGGCTATTTTTTGAGCGATTATAGCCAATGGCAATCGTGAGAAAACACAGTTGACAAATCCGGGGTTGGCGGGAGCGCTTGATGTATGGTCAGGACGCATTTGCCAGATAGTGACTTTGTGGAAAGTTCTTTTTTAGCACGCGACGGGTGTCTTTTGCCAGATCCGGTAGCCCCATTTGTTGATAGGCTTTGATCATGACACCCAGAGCATCTTCCACAGCTGGTGCCTGGGAGAACTGCTTGATCACTGTTTTGCTGCGATTGACCGCAGCCACATAGGCTTGTCTTTTCAAGTAGTAGCGAGCCACAATGACCTCATGTCTGGCCTGGGCATTGAGCAAATAACCCATGCGCTTGCGTGCTTCTTCGGCATAGGGGCTTTGTGGATAGCGTTCGACCAGACGTTTAAAAGCCTGGTAGGCTTCACGGGCCGCCGAAGGGTCACGATCACTTAAATCCGCATTGCCGGCAAATTTTCCGAGAAATGTGCGGTCTTCAGTGAAGCTGATGAGACCTTTCAGGTATTGGGCGTAGGCGGCATTTTTGTGGGTTGGATGCAAACGCAGAAAACGGTTTACTGCGGCCAGTCCCAATTCTCGTTGATCAGCCTTGTAATAAGCATAGCCAACTTCCAGTTGTGCCTGTACAGCATATTTACCGTAAGGAAAACGTGCCTCCAGCTGCTCGTAAAGTTTGATGGCAGATTCGTATTTCCCATCATTGAGCGCCGTCTTGGCTTCAGTATAGAATTTTCTGGCACTCCAGGTGGCTTGTTCATCAGCGGCTTTATGCAGCATGGAACAACCGCTGAGTGAGGAGATGATCAGCAGCAGGGCGGGGATGAGGAATTTTGATGACACGGGCATGGATCCAGGAGGTAGAATTTCGTAAGCAGGAGCATACCTCGAAAAACAGGATTCGAGAAGTGCTGTGGGCTGTTTGGTGTCCTATTTTAGACGGATTATGATAAAGGAAAGCGAAAATATACCCGATGTACAGCAACTGCATGTCCGTACACCCCCCGGTAGTGCGGATTGTCGTCTGGACAAGGTGTTGTCAGGATTGTTGCCGCAGTATTCCAGGGCGACGCTGCAACGATGGTTGCGGTCCGGGCTGGTTACGGTGAATGGTAAGGCGATGGCTGTTCGTGACCAGGTGTTACCGGATACGGTGGTGGATATCATTTGCCAACCTGAAGTGATCCGGGAATGGGTGGCTCAGGATCTGGAATTGAATATTATTGCCGAGGATGACAGTCTGCTGGTGGTGAATAAACCTGCCGGTCTGGTGGTACATCCTGGCGCTGGAAATCCTGATCATACCCTGGTTAATGCATTGCTCTGGTATGATCCAGGATTGGCCTCTTTGCCACGGGCCGGTATTGTGCATCGACTGGATAAGGATACCAGCGGTTTGCTGGTAGTGGCTCGCACCGAATCAGCACGATTGCAGTTGATCGAGCAGTTGCGTACGCATGCGGTATATCGTCAATATGATGCAATAGTTTGTGGTCATCCATGCCAGCGAGGAACAATTGATACACTGCTTGGCCGGTCTCCGCACGATCGTATTCGTATGGCAGTGACACGTGGAGGCAAAAAGGCTGTCACACACTATCGCGTACAGGAACAGTTCAGGGCTCACAGCCACGTTGCAGTGCGTCTGGAAACGGGGCGAACCCATCAGATTCGTGTGCATATGCGTCACATTGGATTTCCACTGGTTGGTGATCCAGTATACGGTGGCCGTGTTCGAGTCGTACCACATATGGATCAAACCCTGGCGCATAAATTACGGATTTTTGGTCGTCAGGCACTACATGCCACTACACTAAGCCTTGTTCATCCTGAGACAGCAAAGAATGTTCGATGGCAGATACCCTTGCCGGATGATATGCAGATGTTGTTGCAGGCTTTGCAAAGTGACACTGCTCATATGGGAGATCCAGAATTTAGACGGCCAGAATTTAGACCGAATTAATAACTACTCCAGGTGTCTGCCCGATAATAGGAGATGATCGGTAGGAGATGACCGGTTAGCTGCTCCAGCAAAACCGGCACATCCACCATCCATGGCGATCGTAACGGGTGAAAGGGGTGAGGTAGCACCTCATGATTTGAGGCGAGTAGTGGCACCGGGATGTACCGTTGACGAACCTAAGGATGGAATACTGGCTGTATTTAACGAAAACCAGGGGCTGCTGGCCAAAGTCTGCTTTTACGCAGTAGATTCCTATTCCCGGACAGTCTCCTGAGGACAGAATGCTCTTGCCATACCTGTGTTCGTGTAGTGAGAATGCGTGACGATCCAGTGCGCATAAGCCGTTGAATGACTATAACGAATAGTACAAAATTCATAACTCCTGTTCTTGACAGTTCTGTGGTTGAATGGTAGTTTACCTGCGTCTATGGATGTTATTATATCTATCAGTCGATTTCACAGCCACCCGCTAATCTCAGAGGAATAATTTAGAATGCAAGGTCTGCAAAAACCATTGAAGGCACTCACAATTACAGTGTTCGCTGCCGTTTTGGTCACCGGATGTGCCAGTGCCAAGAAAGCCCCCGTCGCTGCGGCGCCGGCCGCAGCTCCTGCACCCGCTGCCGCAGTCGTTACCGCGCCTGCACCAGCGGTGACTCCGGCTCAACCAGCAGCACCTGCGATGCCCAAAGATGATACCTATGTGGTGGTCAAGGGAGACTGTCTGTGGTGTATCTCCGCCAAGAACGATATCTATGGCGATCCCTACAATTGGCCACTGTTATATAAGCACAATGCCGATCAAATCAAGGATGCAGATTTGATCTATCCGGGCCAAGAGCTGAAAGTACAACGTGGTGTATCAGATGCTGCGATACAGCAAGCCCATGACCATGCCAAACATCGCGGTGCTTGGACATTGGGTGTGACCGAGGAGTCTGACAAGGCCTTTTTGTCCAAGGCATTTTGAATAGTAACACTGCCTGGCAAGTCCTTTATCTGCTTTAACAAAGCCCCGCACTGCCGGGGCTTTGCTGTCTTTGAAGATATCTTCTGTACGATTCACGGATAAATAGTTCGCAACGATGAACGAAACAGATCGATTATCAGCAGTTCTGCTTTGGAAGGATTGTCGAAATCTTGCAATACAGGTCAGCGACAGCTTTTATACCCGCAAAGTGACCCGTACAGCGGCCGCATTATCATTCACCACGTTGTTGGCGTTGGTACCGCTTGCTACCGTCATGCTTTCGGCTTTGTCGGTGTTTCCTGTCTTTTCCCACTGGGGAGAAGATTTGCAAAGCTTTATCTATTCGCATTTTGTTCCTGCCGCCGGTGATGTGATTCGCAGCAATATTGAGCAGTTTTCCCTCCAGGCGGCACGTTTGACCAGCCTGGGATTGATGCTCCTGTTGCTTAGTGCATTATTTTTATTGTCAACAATTGAAGGCGTATTCAATGACTTGTGGCAAGTAAAAAGAGGGCGCCAATTACTACAACGTTTATTGTTGTATTGGGCTCTGCTTACATTGGGGCCATTGTTGATGGGGGCTGCATTGTCATTAACCTCATCTTTGGTATCAGGGAATATTTTTCACAGCTTTGGGCCTCTGGCGACTATCACCAGCAGTGTTGGTCCATTTGTCCTCGAGTGGGCCGCATTTTTATTGATGTACACGGCCATACCAAACTGTCCTGTGCCGTTTCGTTCCGCCGCTTATGGCGCCATATTGGCTGCAGCATTATTTCAGATCGCAAAATTTGGCTTTGGCTGGTTTGTAACCCATTTTGCGAGTTACGAAATCATCTATGGGGCCCTCGCCTCTTTACCGGTTTTTTTACTTTGGCTATATCTTTCCTGGTTGGTGGTATTGGTCGGAGTTATCCTGTCTGTAATATTAACGCCAATGCAAAGTCCGTCTTCTGTAACACTATCGGCAAGTCAATAATTCGTACAACCTATTTCATAATCTGCAAAGCCAGCCAATCAAAGTAATGGTGCTGTTCCAAAACTTTCGAACAGCTGAATCGATATAGTCTGTGGCCGTCATCAAGCAACAGTTTTTGACCCTTCTTGAATAACCCGTGCTCTACCAGCAAACTTAACGGTCGATGTAGTAATGGAATTTGTGGTATCAACAGACCAGTCGTGATGTCGTTAGTGTGATGTCTGGACCCCAGCATCGTGGCAACAGGGGAGACGCCTGGGCCCAGATTTTCAATACCGAGCAGCATCTGATTTTGTTGATGTTGTTGAACCCAACGCACGATGACAACATGCCAGGCTAGTTGGTAGATATTCATGGACAGAATCATCCCTGTGTCATTTGATAACCAG
>CAZTLH010000150.1:0-7002 GCA_964614335.1 uncultured Gammaproteobacteria bacterium | reverse complement strand
ACAAGAAAGAATAAAAATCAAGATATCTTGTTGATATAACAATAAAAATATTATTGGCCCGGTTATTGCTTAAGCAGAATTGAACATTGCTGTTTGGATTCTCATCAATTAATCGGGGATAACTGATGGTGGCAAAAGAACTGGATTTTGAATTGGTAGCGAAAAGGTTGGGTGTTTCGCGTCGTACTTTTCTGAAATTTTGCACCGGTGTGGCAGCCTCACTGGGGTTGTCAACCCATTCGGCCCTGGCCATGGCGGCGGCGATTGCCGATCCGAAAAAGCGCCCGCCGGTGATCTGGCTGCATGGCCAGGAATGTACCGGCCCGAGTGAGACATTGTTGCGCTCCGAGGCACCGAGTTTGGCACATTTGCTGCTGGACCTGATTTCTCTGGATTACCACCAGACTCTGGATACCGGAGCCGGTCATCAGGTTGAAGCCACCAAGAAAAAATCCATGGCTGATAACAAAGGCAAGTACCTGCTGGTGATAGAAGGGGCGATACCAGTCAAGGACAATGGTATTTATTGCAAGATCGGTGGTGAAACCATGCTGGATATTACTCGCCAGGCGGCTGATAATGCCGCCGCCATTGTAGCCTTCGGCTCCTGTGCCAGTTGGGGCGGGGTGGTGTCCGCAGCACCCAATCCAACCGGCGCACAGGGTACACCCGAGGTACTGAAAGGCAAAACTGTCGTCACTATCCCCGGTTGCCCACCGAACCCGGCCAACTTGATTGGTACCGTATTGTTTTTTGTCACCTATGGCAAGCTGCCACCAATCGATGACAAGGGCCGGCCGAAATGGGCCTATGGTCGTTTGATTCATGAAAATTGTTACCGTCGCCCCCATTTCGATGCCGGTCGCTTTGCCAAGGAATTCGGTGATGAGGGGCATCGTAAAGGCTATTGCCTGTACAAGCTGGGTTGTAAGGGTCCGGAGACCATGAACAACTGTTCATCACTGGGCTTTAATAATCTCGGGGACCAGGTTTTCCCGATCGGGGTGGGCCACCCCTGTTTTGGTTGTTCCGAACAAGGTGTAGGCTTCAAGAAACCGCTGTTTACCTTGGCTGATGTCAAAACCCATACCCCGCCGAATATGTTCCCGCGCATTGAAGACCGGCCGGGTGACAGCACCATGTCAGCCGGTTCGGCTGCATTGGCAGGTGCTGCCGTCGGTGCGGTAATCGGTGCCGGTGCCATGGCGGCGAAGAAGCTCAACGAGAAAGAAAACGAGCAGCGCTGAAGGAGGCAGTTATGAAACGGCGAAATTTTCTCAAGGCAGCGCTGGGCAGTACCGCGGCAACCGTCTGGAGCGGGGCAGAAGCACGGCAGAATCTGCCACCGGCCAAAGAAGCGGTGGGAATGCTGTTCGATTCCACACTATGTATCGGTTGCAAGGCTTGTGTGGCGAAATGCAAGGAAGTCAACGGCATGCCGCCGGAATTCGATGGCGATGCCAATTATTGGGACTCGGCCCACGATCTTTCCAGCAAGACCCTGAACGTCATCAAGGTCTATCGCAATGGCAAGGCCGAGATCAAGGATGCAGAGATCAATGGCTTCAGCTTTGAAAAACGCAGTTGCATGCACTGTGTGGATCCCGGCTGTGTTTCCGTTTGTCCGGTTACCGCCATGCGGCACAATCCACTGACCGGTATCGTCACCTACCATCCCGAAGTCTGTATTGGCTGTCGTAACTGTATGGTTGGTTGCCCCTACAATGTTCCGCAGTTCGAGTACAACAAGCTGTACGGGCGGATTCAGAAATGCCAGCTTTGTAACCAGCAGGGGGTTGAACGCATTGACAAGGGCCAGATGACCGGTTGTGCAGAGGTCTGCCCCACTGGAGCCACCCTTTTCGGCAGTCGCAAGGCTTTATTGCAGGAAGCGAAACGACGAATGAATCTTAAACCAGGAGATATCTACAACTACCCGATGGGTGATATCCGGCACCCGGACCGCTATCATGAAAAAGCTGTGCCGGTTTACAAACAGCATATCTGGGGTGAAAAAGAGGCAGGCGGTACCAATGTCATGCACATCTCGTCTATCCCGTTTGACAAGTTGGGAATGCCACCGCTCCAGGATCGCTCTGCAGCGTCGGTTGCCGAAACGGTACAGCACACCGTCTATCGCTATATGGCACTGCCGGCAGTTGCCCTGGTTGGGCTGTCCTATGTAGTACGGCGTAACACCGATGACGATGAAGGAGACGACGAATGAAGTCAGCACACTCGATTCTTAACAGGCGTGTTATCACTGTTCCATTTCTCCTGCTTATGGCCATTTTTCTGGTGGGTCTGGTTTTCATGGTGAAGCGATTTACCCATGGTCTGGGTCCAGTCAGCCATCTTAATGGTGGTTTTGCCTGGGGTATCTGGGTCGTATACGATGTGGTAATCGGCACCGCCTTTGCTTGTGGGGGGTTTGCCCTGGCATTCGTGGTGTATGTATTCAACAATGGAAAATATCATCCTCTGGTGCGACCGGCGGTATTGGCCAGTATTCTCGGCTATGCCCTGGGCGGTTTCGGTGCCTTTTTTGATATGGGCCGCTTCTGGCAGTTCTATCAAATCTTTTTGCCCGGCAACTGGAATTTCAACTCCGTAATGCTGGAAGTGGGTTTGAGTGTCACAGCCTATATCCTGGTGTTACTAATAGAGTTTGCCCCAGCATTGTTGGAGCGTGTCGGCAGCAAAACGGTATTAAAGAAGCTTAATCGCATGCTGTTTCTGTTCATTGCACTCGGGATGTTGCTGCCAACTATGCATCAGTCCTCAATCGGTTCGTTGTTGATCGCCATGGGACACAAGGTGCATCCTCTGTGGCAGACATTTCACTTTCAGCCTTTGCTGGCACTGTTGACCGCATTGATTATGGGTTTTTCGATTGTCATATTCGAGGCATCATTCTCTGCCGTTGGTTTTTCCCGCAAAGCAGAAACTTCCTTGCTGGTAGGGTTGGCCAGAGTGATTGTCGGTTTGTTACTGGTATTTTTGGCGGCACGCATCATCATTTTGCTGGGCCAGGGAAAACTTGGTCTGATGTTCACTAGTGGTTTCGCTTCTGAGATGTTCATACTGGAGACGCTGCTCTTCATTTGTCCGTTATTTGTGTTGTTGTCACCAAGTCGGCGCCAACGTGGCGGTAACCTGTTGATTGCGGCCATAAGCATGCTGAGTGGGGGAGCTCTGTACCGTTTCGATGCTTTCCTGTTTACATTTAATCCCGGTCCTGGTTATCACTATTTTCCTTCGGTTCCGGAGATCATGATTACTCTGGGTCTTATCGCCCTGGAATTAATGGCCTATCTGGTTCTGGTCAAAACTTTGCCTGTTCTTCATCGTGAACAACACGCGTGATGAATATTTAATTGAGGAGATGCTATTGTGACTACCCGTATAACTGTTGATCCCATCACGCGTATTGAAGGCCATCTACGTATCGATGTGGAAGTGGATAATGGCAAGGTTAGCAAGGCCTGGTCATCAGGACAGATGTGGCGCGGGATTGAAAAAATCCTGGTCGGTCTGGACCCCAGAGAAGCCTGGTTGTACACCCAGCGTTTCTGTGGTGTCTGTACTACCGTGCATGCGATCACCTCGGTGAGAGCGGTGGAAAATGCGCTGAATCTGGAGATTCCGGTCAATGCTCAGCTGATTCGAAATATTATCCAGTGTGGGCACTCGGTACAGGATCATATGGTGCATTTCTATCACTTGTCTGCGGTCGACTGGGTGGACGTGGTTTCTGCTCTAAAGGCCGATCCGCTGGCCACATCTAAACTGGCCGAATCCCTTTCCGACTGGTCATTAAATGGTGTCCACGAGATGAAAGCCGTGCAGGAGCGACTGAAAACCTTCGTTGGCTCCGGGCAGCTTGGTCCTTTCGCCAGTGGATACTGGGGGCATCCGGCCATGAAGCTGCCGCCGGAAGTGAATTTGATGGCAGTTGCTCACTATCTACAGGCCCTGGATGTGCAAAATTATGCCAATAAGGTGGTCGCGATTCTCGGCGGGAAGACCCCGCATATCCAGAATGTAGCAGTGGGTGGAGTTAGTAATTCCATCGGTCATGATGCACCCTCGGTGTTAAATTTCGAGCGCTTATTGTTGATCAAAAACTATATCGACAAACTGGAGCATTTCGTCAAATCCGCCTACTTGACCGATGTGCCCGCAGTAGGTGCGTTTTACCTGGATTGGACCGGTATCGGTGGTGGTGTCAATAATTATCTCAGCGTACCGGATTGTCCGCAGGATACCAAAGGTACACAGTTCGATCTGCCGGGTGGCTATATTACCAATGCCGATATGTCAAAGATGAAACCGATTACGACCTTCGATGATAAATATTTCCGTGACGGTGTGGCCGAAAGCTCGAAACATGCCTGGTATCAGGGCGATAAAGCCTTGCATCCCTGGGAAGGGGAAACGGAGCCGCAATACACCGATTTTCAGGACGATGGCCAGTACTCCTGGGTCAAGGCACCGACCTTTTATGGTCAACGTGCCGAAGTGGGTCCATTGGCCGATGTTCAGGTTGGTGTGGCCAGCGGTCATGCCGGCTACAAAAAATATCTGAATCAGGTTCTGGGAACACTGAAGGCTGTATCGAAGAAACCCGATATCCCGCTGACGGTCATCCACTCCACCATCGGTCGTCATGCCGCCCGTGCAGTGCGTTGCGCGGTAATGCTCGATACACTGAATGAGCAATGGCAAAAGCTGGTGGATAATGTGGGTACGGGTGATGTCGATACCTTTAACCCCCCGGTATTTCCGAAAGGGGAGATCAGGGGTGTTGGTTTTCATCAGGCCCCACGGGGCACGCTCTCACACTGGGTTGTGATCGAAAAAGGCAAAATCAAAAATTACCAGGCAGTAGTACCCAGCACCTGGAACGCCGGGCCACGTGACGCCGAGGATCAGCCCGGCCCGTACGAAGCCGCATTGCTCAATAACCCGGTGGCAGATCCGGAGAAGCCGTTGGAAGTGTTGCGAACCATACACTCTTTTGATCCCTGCATCGCTTGTGCCATTCATATGGTGGATACCGAGCACCAGGATATTGTCAAGGTAAAGGCCCTGTAGCCCTGTAGTGATCCGGGTACGGACGACTTCAGGACTGTGATTGGAGTAAACTGACACATGACAGAAATGGTAAAGAAGGTCCTGGTGATTGGCATGGGGAATATCCTCATGCAGGACGAAGGGATTGGTGTGCGTGCGGTAGAGGAGCTGGAGAGCCGCTATCGTCTCCCCGAGCAAGTGACCGTGATCGATGGTGGTACCACCGGCATGGGTCTGTTTGAGCCGATGCGGGATTGTGATCATCTGATTGTTGCCGATGCCGTCAATACCGGGGCTCCAGACGGCACACTGGTACGTATCGCCGATGCGGAGATACCGGCTTTCTTTCAAACCAAGATCTCCAACCATCAGCTGGGTTTGTCAGACCTGGTGGCACTGCTGAAGCTGAAACATCAGCAACCCGAGACGATGGCCATCATTGGGATGGTGCCGTATTCGCTGAAAAACAAACTCGGTCTGACAGCCGCGGCTGAGCATAAACTGGATTTGATGGTGGCCATGCTGGTCGAGGAACTGGCATCGCTGACGGTGAAAGTCCAGCAGCGGAAAACACCAGGGGTTGGGCCCTGGCGGCGCAAGTCAGAACGACAGGCAATGGCCGCATGTGCATAGGCACACCGGTACAAGTGGTTGAAGCCGGCGAGTTCATGGCGCTGTGCCGGGGGCGTAATGGTGAGGAGCAGGTCAATACCATGTTGATCGGACCACAGCCAGTGGGAACCTGGGTGCTCAATTTTCTGGGTTCGGCCCGACAAATTCTTTCCGCGGAAGAGGCATTACAAATCGATCAGGCACTGGATGGTTTGACGGCAATCATGGAGGGGGCGAAAGCGATCGATGTTGATCACTATTTCCCCGGCATCCGCGGCAGTTTAGCCTCATGAATGATGATGTAAAGGCTGTTACGGTCCTGCTGGAGCAGGTCTTTGGAAAAATACAACGCGAACAAATGCAGGATATACCGATCCTGAATGATAAAATCAGGGTCCAGGCAGTGGGGTTTCGCTACCATGAGGGGCGTCTGCTGGGTGTGATCATAACGCCCTGGATGATGAATCTGATGCTGTTGCCTGCTGCAGATGATGACTGGCAGGCATGGCAGCCAGGGCATAAGGAAGTCTTTGAATTTCCATCAAAACCCTGTCAGTTTATGCTGAATGAGTTTGACCGGGTTGGCAAATGCCAGACTCGTTCCGTGTATTCACCGATGAACAGTTTTGCCTGCCACGAGCAGGCGGTAGCAGCGGCACAGCAGTATCTGGAACAGCTGTTGACAGCGACTGAACTGACCGAAGAGACTGTTGCTGACGAACAACTGCTGGCCCGGATACTGCGTGGCGAAAACGAACAAGAGACCGCCAGTGCTCGTGCCGGGCAACAAATAACCCGCCGGGATTTGTTGCGGGGTAAATTCAACCACAACACCCACTGCGCCGAGCAAGCCTAGGGAGGAATCATGACCAGTTTGCTTTTGTTTGGTTTGTTTATTGGTATGCGTCACGCCATGGAAGCAGATCATGTGGCCGCCATAGCCTCGCTGGTCAGTAAACAGCACTCACTCGGTTATACCCTACGGCAGGGTGCATGTTGGGGTCTGGGCCATACCATTACCTTGTTTCTGTTCGGGACAGTGGTGATATTCATGAATACGGTGATGTCCGAGCAACTGGTCAAATACCTGGAGACGGCCGTGGGTGTGATGCTGGTTGTACTCGGGCTTGATGTGTTGCGTCGATTATTACGTGACAAGATTCATGTCCATGGTCATCGACACGAAAACGGGATCTATCATTTGCATCTGCACGCGCATGCCGGTGACAAGGCCAGTGATCATGCTGCTTCCCGGCATGATCATGAGCATGTTCAGGGTTTTCCATTGCGGGCATTAATGGTGGGTATGATGCA
>CAZTLH010000149.1:0-7007 GCA_964614335.1 uncultured Gammaproteobacteria bacterium | reverse complement strand
TATGAAGCCAATATGGTGATGCATGAGTGTGATGTCATGCTTTGTGTGGGAGCCCGGTTTGACGACCGGATTACCGGTGATATCCACAAATTTTCGCCGTATGCCAAAATCATCCATGTCGATATCGACCCCTCTTCGATCAGCAAAAATATCACTGCGCATATCCCGGTCGTGGGCCCGGCGAAAGCCATCCTGGGTGACATGATCGGTTTTATCAAGTCGAGTGATAAAAAAACCGATGTAGATGCGATGGCCACCTGGTGGCAGCAAATAGCGCAATGGCAAGGGATCAATTGTCTGGAATTTGATCGAAATTCCGACAAAATCAAACCCCAGTCCGTGATTGAAATGCTCTGGCAGCAAACGAATGGTGACGCCTATGTTTGTTCGGATGTAGGTCAACATCAGATGTGGGCTGCGCAGTACTATCATTTTGACAAACCCCGGCGCTGGGTTAATTCCGGTGGACTCGGTACCATGGGTTTTGGGTTGCCGGCGGCGATGGGGGTACAGCTTGCCCATCCGGATGAGCAGGTGCTTTGTATCACCAGTGATGCCAGTGTCATGATGTGTATCCAGGAATTGTCGACGTGTATGCAGTATCGATTGCCGATCAAAATCTTCAGTCTCAACAACCGATATATGGGAATGGTTCGGCAATGGCAGGAATTCTTCTATGACCGTCGATATGCCAACTCTTATCTGGATGCCTTGCCGGATTTTGTGAAACTGGCTGAAAGCTTTGGTCATATTGGTATGACTGTAGAGCAACCAGCCGAACTGGAGGCGACAATAGCGGCTGCGCTGGCGGAAAAGGAACGTGCTGTCTTTGTCGATATCATCACAGACCAGACTGAAAATGTCTATCCAATGATTGCCGCCGGTCGTGGCCACCACGAAATGCAATTACGTCCTGCGGCACAGGGTGAAGTGATCGAAGGGAGGGAGATCGCCTGATGCAACATATCATTTCGATTTTGCTGGAAAATGAAGCGGGTGCTTTGTCTCGTGTTGCCGGTCTGTTTTCTGCGCGTGGTTATAATATTGAATCATTAACGGTTGCGCCGACAGAAGACCCGAGTCTGTCGCGCATGACCCTGGTCACACGTGGCTCGGACACCGTCGTCGAACAAATCACCAAGCAATTGAACAAGCTGGTGGAAGTTGTCAAATTGATTGACTTAACAGAAGGTCAGCATATTGAGCGGGAGCTGATGCTGGTAAAAGTGGAGGTGGTCGCTGAAACCAGAGCACAGATCAGGGATCTGGCAGAAATCTTCCATGGTCGAATCGTCGATGTCGGCGAGACGACCTGCACCGTTGAATTGACCGGTATGGGTGAGAAGCTGGACGCTTTTCTGCGGACCCTGCGCACCAATACCATCGTTGAAGTTGTGCGATCCGGTGTTTCCGGTATTGCCCGTGGCCGCAAGGCACTGCGAACCTGAATTTTTTGTGAATGACTAACCAGTAGAGGAATATCAAGATGAAAGTGTATTACGACAGTGACGCCGATCTAAATATCATTCGTAGCCGCAAGGTTGCGATCATCGGCTATGGTTCGCAGGGTCATGCCCATGCCAATAATCTGCGTGACAGCGGTGTGGATGTTGTGGTTGGATTACGAGAAGGCTCCTCTTCTGCGGCCAAGGCCCGCAATGCAGGTCTTGCCGTGGCATCCGTCGCCGATGCCGTAGCACAGGCGGATGTGGTGATGATGCTGGTGCCGGATGAATTGCAGGGAGGCGTGTACAGCAACGAAGTCGAGCCCAATATCAAACAGGGTGCCGCACTGGTTTTCGCTCATGGCTTTAATATCCATTTTGGCTATATCAAACCGCGAAGTGATCTGGATGTATTTATGTCGGCCCCGAAAGGACCGGGCCATCTGGTTCGTTCGACCTTTACCAATGGTGGCGGTGTGCCTTGTCTGATTGCGGTAAGCCAGGATCCTTCCGGGCAGGCAACCCAGCTGGCTTTGTCCTACACCTCCGGAATCGGTGGTGGTCGTGCTGGTATTATCGAAACCACTTTCAAGGAAGAAACTGAAACGGATTTGTTTGGTGAGCAGTCTGTACTTTGTGGTGGCACTACAGCATTGGTACAGGCCGCTTTTGAAACACTGACCGAAGCCGGTTATGCCCCTGAAATGGCCTATTTCGAATGTATGCACGAGCTGAAATTGATCGTTGATCTGCTGTATGAAGGCGGCATCGCCAATATGCGTTATTCAATTTCCAATACCGCTGAATACGGCGATATGACCCGTGGGCCACGGGTCGTCAACGCCCAGACCAAAGCCGAGATGAAAAAGATCCTCGGGGAGATTCAATCCGGTGAATTCGCCAGCGAATGGATGAAAGAGAGTGCGGCAGGTTGTCCAAATTTTTCGGTCTTGCGTGAGAAGGCCGCAGCTCACCCCATCGAGGAAGTCGGTGCCCGGTTACGGGATATGATGCCCTGGATCAAGGCCAGTCGCATTGTTGACAAGTCGGTCAATTAAGATTGCGATGATCACCGACTGGAGTTTTTCTTGACAGCTGCGGTCGGTGCCTCGCAACCTTTGCTGGCGAGGGAAGGCTGGGGACATATTCTTGTAAGCACGTTGCTGGCAGTTGTCGTGACGTGGCTCTGGGGCTTCGCCTGGGCCACCCCATTTTGGCTGATCTGGCTGTTTGTTGTACAGTTTTTTCGTGACCCGTCGCGGCAGATTCCCGATACACCTGGGGTGGTGTGTTCACCTGCTGACGGTAAACTGATCGTGCTGGGTGTAACAGAAGATCCCTATCTGCATCGCCCGGCACTGCGGATGAGCGTGTTCATGAATGTATTCTCTGTGCACAGCAATCGGGCACCGACGGCCGGTGTGGTCAAGAACCTGTGGTATCAGCAAGGGCGTTTTTTTAATGCCGCCCTGGACAAGGCGGCACTCGAAAATGAACGGAATGCCTTGCATCTTGTCACAGAAGACGGGCATGATGTCACCTTTGTACAAATAGCCGGTCTGATTGCGAGGCGCATTCTTTGTTATGTTGAGCCTGGCGCAACACTGCAACGGGGTCAACGATATGGGTTCATCCGCTTTGGGTCGCGAGTTGACCTCTATTTGCCACCCGACAGCAAACCCAAAGTCCGTCTGGGCCAAAATGTTACGGCGGGTGAAACGGTGCTGGCATCGTTGCCTGACAACAACATACAGAATCCGTCCTGAGTGAAGGGGAATGACTGAAGAATCTGAAATTAGCGGAAAACAGCGACGGAAAGGGATCTATATCCTGCCAAATCTGTTTACCACCAGTAGTCTTTTTGCCGGCTTTTATGCCATTGTACAGGCCAGTATGGGTGGTTATGAAAATGCCGCCATTGCGATCTTTATTTCCATGATCATGGACGGTCTTGACGGGCGTGTTGCCCGCATGACCAATACGACCAGTGATTTTGGCGCGGAATTTGACAGTCTCGCGGATATGGTTTGTTTTGGCTTGACTCCGGCGTTGGTCATGTATGACTGGGCCCTGTCCTCTTTTGGTAAATTGGGCTGGCTGGTTGCCTTCCTGTATGTGGCAGCGACTGCGTTGCGACTGGCTCGTTTCAATACCCAGGCCAGTCATGATAAACATTACTTTCAGGGTCTGGCTTGCCCAGCTGCTGCAGCGGTATTGGCAGCAACCGTCTGGGTATTCGATTCGCCAGATGCCAGGAGTAACTCCCTGGCGATATTCTCGTTGTTGCTTACCCTGGTTTCAGCAGCAGCCATGGTCAGCAATATTCGCTATCGCAGTTTCAAGGATCTGGATCTGAAAGGCCGGGTGCCCTTTGTTGCCTTGCTGGCGCTGGTCGTGATCTTTGTCACCATTTCCTTTGACCCGCCAAAAGTGCTTTTTGTTAGTTTCATGGGTTATTTGATATCCGGGCCCTTGGTGGCTTTATGGAGAAAGCGTAATCGTAGTTTGCGGGCATTGGCCAAAGCCCGGAAACTGGAGGCCCAGGCACAGGCGGAAAAAGTAGTAAGCGAAGCGGTGCAAGACGACGCAAAACCCTAACCCACACTCAGAACACACGGAAGAGATTATCGATGATAATGACCCAAATATTAAAACGAACCCTGTCAAAAGGCCTGCTTGGTCTTCTGGTGGGCAGTCTGTTGACGATTCCCGTACAGGCGGCGAGTACAGCTACAATTGACGATGCTGCGCTGGCCGCAGCTGTGCGGGCACAAATCCAGAAAATGCTGGCCGATGGCGAGTTTGCCCCTGCACTGCAGAAAGCGATCTCGGCTTATGTGGCCAAACAACGGGCTGCTGCAAAAGCCCGTCGTCAAAATGCCCAGAGCTCCAAGGTCAAGAATGTCCGACCGGTTGATCCCAAGGTGGATCATCTGTTTGGCAACAAGGATGCGGAGATCACTGTGGTGGAATATTCCGACTTCGAATGTCCCTTCTGCAAACGTTTTCATCCGACTGTGAAACAACTTGTGGCCAATAACAAGGGCAAGGTGAATTGGGTTTACCGAAATTTTCCGCTATCCTTTCATAATCCCGGTGCCACAACTGAAGCTGAAGCCGCGGAGTGTGTGGCACTGGTGGCCGGTAATGAGACTTACTGGAAATTCAATAATGCCATATTCGATCGAACCACTTCCAATGGCAAGGGTTTTCCAGTCTCCAACTTATTACCATTGGCCAAAGAATTCGGCGTAGACGAGAAAGCCTATCAGGCCTGTATTGATGGTGGCAAAACCAAACAACGTGTGGCCGATGATCTGAGTAACGGTATTGCTTCCGGTGTCAATGGTACGCCTGGATCAATCATCATAAACCACACAACCGGAAAGATTCGGGTCGCCGCAGGAGCCCTGCCTTTGACTAATATGCAGGATTTGATTAATCAATTGCTGCAACCAGAGTAGTGCGGTAGCTCTTCGCGACCGCACCCTATGGCTCGGGTTGATGATCAATCTTGTTCAGTAGTGGCCGCAGGAAGGATTGATTGGCGCCAATGAGATTGGCTTGAAGTTCATATAGCGGCGTACCGTTGTAACCGGTATCTGCAAGCACTTGTCTGATTTCCAGTGTCACCAGCTGTTGATATGGAGAGTTGTGTAACACCGAAAATCGTAACGCCAGAACCGCTAGCAACGGGATTTTCTTTTCTTTTGCCAGATGCAGCGCATGGATATGTTCTTCATGAATGCCATTCAGGGCATCAACTGCGAGTATGATGGCTGCGGGTCTTTGCTCATCTGACTGCAGTTGGCTCAAAATGGTTTGGTCATTATTGTATTCATACAGATGAAATGTGTGCTTGTTTTGGACCAGTGATGAATACACGGGCTCTTGCTTGGCTGTGTATGGCTCGGAATTTAGATAATCTCGCAAACTGAGATGGTCCGTAGCGCCCGTCAGGCCGATGACTAAAATTGACCGGGGAGTTGGTGTCGAGCAACTGTATAGCAAGCCAATCAACAGGGTGAGTAGAATATTGCGGCTCAGTATTTTCATAAGATCGCGTACCACAAAGAACTGTCATGAAAGTGACTCTATCATACCCCAGGGCATAACTCAGGTCATAACTCAGGTTCATAGTCGGCGAAGTCTTGAACCACTACATGCCTCAAATTCAGGGAAAATCAGCCTCAAATCCGCTTCGCCTCGTTACGGTTCCTGTTCTCGGACAGCCTTCTGGTCCCGGACAGTTTTCGCAGTTGAATGCAGTCGATTTAGATTGACGATTCACAGCACACTGCGTAAACTTGCGAACCTGTTTCGGGGCATAGCGCAGCCTGGTAGCGCACCTGCTTTGGGAGCAGGGAGTCGGGGGTTCGAATCCCTCTGCCCCGACCATTTTTTTGCGCCCGTAGCTCAATCGGATAGAGCAACGGCCTTCAGTATCAGGAGCCTTCAGCAGGAAACAGAACTGCTGGAGTGGAGGACACTGTATCGGTGAAACCTTAACGCGGGGCTTGTGAGTCCTGCGCTGGCAATACCGAGGAAACTGTTGACTGGTATCAGTCGGATGATTGAAATGTGCCCTACCGTGGTCCGCCATGGTAAAATTACGGGCAGCGTACAATCATCGGGTGCATGCCCACAGGATCCGTAGAGACTATACGTGTCCCACCTGTGAAGGTGAAGATATAGTCCAGACCACAAACGTTGTCAGTATTGTCAACGGCAATGAAAATTGTAGCGGTAAGCTAAGCCGTAGGTTACAGGTTCGATTCCTGTCGGGCGTACCAGTATTTTGCAGTAATTCTTATGGTGAGCGTAGCTCAGTTGGTAGAGTCCCGGATTGTGATTCCGGTCGTCGTGGGTTCGAGCCCCATCGTTCACCCCATATTTTGCAGTATCCGGGCCGTTAGCTCAGTTGGTAGAGCAGCTGACTCTTAATCAGCGGGTCGGCGGTTCGAGCCCGCCACGGCCCACCATATAATCAACAACTTAGGGCGTTATCCGGTTACTGGGTTGAGGTTTGATCGCCGCAAAGCCACCATGCGGAGAGAACCTTATGTTATTTCGTGATTGGGATGGGTATAGACTGCCTCCATGATGAACATTACCACGCATCAAGTTGACACGTTATAGGTATTGCCGGTCAGCAACAGTAGCCAAAGGCCAGCATCCGTAGCAGCCAGTATACCCACAGGACGGCATTACACTGTAAGTATTGCCTCTTGCCACAGGACCGCACCAGATCCCGTATATCGAATGATCGACAGGTGGGCAAGGCAACCTCACCCCGTGGCGGTCTGAACTGGTGGTCAGCCGGTGACCAGCAGGTAGCAAGCCCGGCATCAGGAATCATTCAGCATGCATAGCTAACAGGGTGATTCTCCAGTTTTTCTCCAGATGGTAGAGGAGGCGGCCCCCAAAATAATTTTTTCTGGATGGCTGGAGGTGAACTCACACCCAAAATTTATTAAAAAAATAATCCGATAAATTATGCGTGGTTTATTGGGTAGATGTTCGAATAACAGTTGTCAGCCCATCTTTGTCAAAAGATGCCCG
>CAZTLH010000148.1:0-7078 GCA_964614335.1 uncultured Gammaproteobacteria bacterium | reverse complement strand
GAACATGGGGGTAGATTACACCAAAACAAGGGAATAATCAATAATAAAAGTATGTTTATGGCACTACATTAGGGTTAAAGCAGAAGAAAAATTATAGATCATTAATTCAAAAGTAATAATTTATTCAGAAGCCAAAATTATTGGCTAATTTGCCGTATTTTTAGGCATCTATTGACAAAGATGGGCTAGCGGGAGCGCCTGAGGAAGTGAAGTAAATATTGAAAAAGGGCGATTATTCACCGTATACTTAATCGCCCTATACTATGAGTTTATTTGCATCGGCAAACTCAAGGATGAGGACAATTAATGACCATACCCCTTAGGATTTGGTCGTGGCGCTGCCCCAGCAAGCAACCCGGGGCAGCATAATAATCAGGAATTAAAGACCGCAGGAGAATACCCGTGAATATCAAGATAAAGATGTTGGCCGCAGCGTTGGCACTGGCGACTATCACCAGCATACCAGCGCAAGCGAAAGACTGGAAAACTATTTCTATCGGCCTCGAAGGAGCCTATGCACCATGGAATCTTACTAACCCAGACGGAACTCTCGGTGGCTTTGAACCCGAACTAGCCGCCGATCTTTGCTCTCGTCTGAAGGTTACCTGCAAGCTTAGTGCCCATGACTGGGACTCGATGATACAGAGCCTCAATATTGGCAAGTTTGATGTGATGATGGATGCAGTATCGATCACACCCAAGCGCAAAAAAGTGATCGCTTTTTCGATCCCCTACGCTGCAACTCCGGCTCAGTTTCTTACCATCAAAGGAAGTAGCCTGGACAAACTCACGGGCACCGGATCAACGATCAAGCTTACAGGCGACGCTACCGCTGACAAGGCATCTGTCGATGCCTTCAGGGATGCGTTCAAAGGCAAAACCATTGGCATTCAGGTAGCGACCGTCTACTCCAAGTTTATCTATGATAACTTCAAACATTCGACCATCCGCGAATACAAAACCACTGCCGAGCGCAATCTTGACCTCACCTCTGGACGCATCGACGCGAGTTTCGATGATGCCACAGTCCTGCAGGATGCGATCTCTGCACAGGGCAGTGAAAACCTGGTGCTGACAGGGCCAGCAATCGCCGGACCAATCTGGGGCATTGGGGAAGGCCTGGGGCTGCGCAAGGCTGACAAAGAATTGAAAACCATGTTTGATAAGGCAATCAAAGCTGCTATCGCTGATGGTACAGTCAGAAAACTCAGCCTCAAGTGGTTCAAAATCGACGTCACACCGCTGAACTGATCATACAGTGATATTTGTACTCCTCCTCCAGCCTCAAGCAGGGGAGAAGTGCTGACGTCGGTGCTTGAGACGCTGAGCAGTGGCTGGGGGTTGCAGCTGCTGTACGCCGCTCTGATGACTCTCGCGGTGACCCTTAGCGCTCTTGCCGTAGGTGCTGTGTTCGGCTCACTGGTAGCCTGGGTGAAACTCTCCCAAGGCCTGCTGCCGCGGGTTTTGGGTGACGCCTACACCACTGTATTCCGGGGCGTTCCTGAGCTGCTCATTATCTATCTGGTCTATTTCGGAGGTTCACAAGCAGTCACCACAATCGCAGCCAGGTTCGGCACCGAAGGATTTGTCGGCTTGCCCTCTTTTTTGGCCGGCACCCTGGCTGTTGGTGTAATTTCCGGCTCTTATCAGGCCGAGGTCTTTCGCGGTGCCTTCCTGGCAGTTGACCGGGGTGAGATTGAAGCGGCCAGCGCGATCGGCATGCCACACTTGCTTCGTTTCCATCGCATCATCGTTCCCCAGGTGTTGCGCTTTGCCCTTCCTGGCCTGGGCAATGTCTGGCAGTTGAGTCTCAAGGATTCTGCACTCATTTCAGTCACTGGACTCGCCGAGCTGATGCGCACCAGTCAGATGGCCGCTGGATCCACCCACCAATATTTCGTCTATTACATTACTGGTGGTGTACTATACCTGGTCCTCACCACACTTTCCGACCGGGTCTTCAGCGCTGCTGAAAAGCGGGTTTCGCGTGGATTCGGCACCAGTATTGGACAGGACTGAGTAGCATGGATCTGGCATTTCTCTTTAACACCACAATCCTGTTGCTCGATGGCCTTCCGACCACGCTTGGACTCTTCATCCTGTCTATTACCATCGGCGGTTTACTATCGCTGTTTGTGGTCTGGTTACGGGTGTGCGGGATAAAGCCGCTGGAATGGTTCGCCAAGAGCTATATCTTCGTCTTTCGCGGCTCACCGCTCCTGATTCAGATGTTCCTGCTCTATTACGGTCTCAGCCAGTTTGCGGCAGTGCGGAACAGCCTCTTCTGGCCTGTGATGCGCCACCCGTTCGCAAGTGCGGTCATTTCGCTGGCCCTATGTACCGCCGGATATACTGCCGAGATCTGGCGCGGTGGCCTGATATCGGTGCCGCGGCAGGAGATAGAAGCCGCGCGTGCCATCGGCATGTCTGGCTGGCTGCTGCTTCGTCGGATCATCGCCCCAATCGCCCTGCGCAATTCTCTGCCTGCCTATTCAACCGAAATCGTGTTGATGATGAAGTCCACCTCACTGGCCAGCCTGGTGACGGTGTGGGAGGTCACAGGCGTCGCTCAGCGCATCATCTCACAGACCTACCGCTCGACCGAGGTCTTCATCTGTGCCGCGATCATCTATCTGCTCTTGAACTTTATAATCATCCGCCTGCTCGGCCTCCTGGAATATCACATGTCACCCCACCTGCGAGACCGGGTGCGGAGCTCCAGCCCCCCTTCCTCCAAACTGGAACCCAGCTTATGAGCATTCCGGGCATCGCCCTATCGCTGAGAAACATCCGCAAGTCCTATGCCGGTATCGAGGTGCTCAAGGGTATCTCGCTGGATGCACATGAAGGCGACGTGATTTCGATCCTCGGTGCCAGCGGCTCGGGAAAGAGCACCCTGCTGCGTTGTATCAATCTGCTGGAAATCCCGGATTCGGGCGTGGTGACTGTGGCAGGCGAAACGATCGCAATGCGGTCGAACCGTGATGGTACACAGTGTCCGGTCAGCCACCGGCAGGTCGGGCGCATCCGTTCCGAACTTGGCATGGTATTCCAGAGTTTCAATCTCTGGAGTCACATGACTATTCTGCAAAATCTGATTGAGGGTCCAATCCATGTGCTGAAACGACCCCGTGCCGAATGTGTTGCAGAAGCCGAGGCGTTACTGGAAAAGGTCGGCATTGCCGACAAGCGCAATCACTATCCTTCGCACCTGTCGGGTGGCCAGCAACAACGCGCAGCAATAGCACGTGCATTGGCGATGAACCCAAAAGTCATGCTCTTCGACGAGCCAACCTCGGCTCTTGATCCGGAGCTGGTTAGTGAAGTGCTACGCGTGTTACGGGCCCTGGCCGAAGAGGGCCGGACCATGCTGTTGGTAACCCATGAGATGGGGTTTGCACGCAACGTTTCGAACCGGGCAGTGTTCCTACATGAAGGGCTGGTGGAAGCCGATGGACCACCCGAGGAGCTGTTCACGGCCGCAAAATCCAAACGCTTCAGGCAATTCGTCTCTGGCCTGGGTATATAACAGACTGCTTGCGCACGAATCATACTGAGACGTTGAAAAGAGGCACGCCTTCGATGCAACCCAGCAATCTAAAGGGCCTTATTCAGTATCGGCGGAGTGTTCTGCCGGTGAGCCTGACACGTGCTGGTTGGGCGTTTTCACAGGACTTTATGTTGGTTTCTTCCGCCGGCTACGTAAACACCACATGGCGGGACCAGAAGTCAGGATCTACAAATATTATTCAGCGGCCGCCTGTTGCGCTGAATACAATCAGACCGACAAGTCGTAAAGCAGTCTTGACTGGTTAACAGAAACACTTCTGTATTGACAGGATCTAAACCTGCATCCAGAAAACTTGACTCATATGTAAAGATGTTGATCACTCAAAGATTTCCAGTAATGCAACCTGGCTGGGGGACCAGGATTCGAACCTGGATTGACGGAGTCAGAGTCCGTAGTCCTGCCGTTGGACGATCCCCCAAACGATACTGATAGTTATCGTTTTGAGTATTGTGATCGCTTGCGCGCCTTGTGCAGACCCACTTTTTTACGCTCGACTTCTCTGGCGTCGCGGGTGACAAAGCCGGCTTTGCGCAGTTCACCACGCAATTCTTCATCATATTTCATTAAAGCACGCGAAATGCCATGTCGTATGGCGCCCGCCTGACCGCTGTTACCACCGCCACACACATTCACCATGATATCGAACTTGTCCTTCATATCCACGGTTTCCAATGGTTGGCGGACAATCATACGTGCGGTTTCACGGCCAAAATAGGCATCAAGGGCCCGTTTGTTGACGACAATGTCACCACTTCCGGGACGCAAGGTCACACGGGCGACGGAACTTTTGCGTCGGCCGGTGCCGTAATAACTTTGTTTACTGGTCATGCTTCAATCCTGTAGATGGGCCTGTATGGGCCTGCAGGTGGAAATTACAGCTCCAGAACTGTGGGCTGTTGCGCTTGATGCGGCTGGTCGGGTCCAGCATAGACGTGCAATTTACTGAACATGGCTCTGCCCAGTGAATTCTTGGGCAACATCCCCTTGACCGCCGATTCAATAATTCGGGTCGGATGCCGCTGCCGTTGATCCTTCAGTGCCACTGAATAGATACCACCCGGAAAGCCACTGTGGTGGTGATACACTTTATCCGTTTCCTTGCGTCCGGTGACATGCACCTTTTCGGCATTGATGACCACGATATGGTCGCCAGTATCGACATGCGGCGTGAATTCCGCCTTGTGTTTGCCGCGCAGTCGAAGAGCCACTTCCGAGGCCAATCGCCCGAGTACTTTATTTGTCGCGTCGACAACAAACCATTCCCGACGCACAGTTTCCGGTTTTGCAGAATATGTTTTCATTACCACGGGCCACTAGTTAGCACAAAATAAGGGTCGGCGATTCTACTGAATGACCGCCAAAGGCGCAAGCATAGAGACCGATATTTTTTCATATGGAGGTACAAATATCGCCGTCTTGGCTGCAAACAGGAGAATCAGGCAGAATTTTACCCGGATTCATGATGTTTTGTGGGTCCAGTGTTTGTTTGATTGCACGCATCACCGACAGTGCCGGACCGTACTCCGCCTGCAAAAAATCCTTTTTTCCCATCCCTACGCCATGTTCACCGGTGCAGGTCCCGCCCATTGCCAGGGCTCGCATGACCATACGCTCATGCAGACCTTGTGCTTTTTTTACCTGCCCGGGATCGTTATGATCAACCAGCAACACCAGATGAAAATTGCCATCACCGACATGCCCAACCATCGGTGCCAATAATTTTTCCTGCTCAATATCTTCACGGGTTTCGACGATACACTCCGCCAGGCGTGAGATAGGCACACAAACATCGGTGGCCCAGATCCGGGCGGCGGGCATCAAGGCCTTGCTGGCGTAGGCCATATCATGGCGGGCCCGCCATAGACGACGACGGTCTTCGGGTTTCACCGCCCATTGAAAATCCATGCCACCATGATCTTTGGCAATCATCTGTACCATGCGCGCCTGTTCTTCGACACTGTGTTTGCTACCGTGAAACTCCACAAAAAGCGTGGGCTGGACGATATACTCGGTGGCGGAATATTGATTAATGGCCTGCATCGAAATGTCATCGACCAGCTCGATGCGGGCCACCGGGATGCCTGACTGTATGGTTTCGATGGTGGTTCGGACAGCCCCTTCAATCGTATCAAATGGACAGACGGCAGCGCTGATAGCCTCTGGCTGTCCAAACAGACGCAGTGTCAACTCGGTGATAATACCCAACGTACCCTCTGAACCGACAAAAAGATGGGTCAAATCATAACCGGCGGCTGATTTTCTGGCCCGGCCTGCGGTTCGGATGACACAACCATCCGCCAATACGACTTGCAGAGACAATACATTCTCCCGCATAGAGCCATAACGCACGGTATTGGTGCCAGAAGCCCGGGTCGCCGCCATACCACCCAGAGACGCATCAGCCCCCGGATCAACCGAAAAGAACAACCCGCTGTCTTTTAGATACTCATTCAACTGACGACGGGTCACTCGCGGCTGTACCACAACATCAAGATCATCCTGATGGACTTCAAGCACACGGTTCATGGACCCCATATCCAGCATCACACCCCCGGCTACGGGGATAACCTGCCCTTCCAATGCCGTTCCTGTTCCATAAGCCACGACCGGCACCTGCCAGCGACTGCATACACTGACCACACGACTGACCTCTTCGGTACTGGCCACAGCCACCACAGCATCCGGCAATACCGGGTGGTGAGCGGATTCATCCTGTGAAAACTGCTCACGAGCTGCACGTGTAGTACGCAAACGCGTGCCAAAATACTCGCCCAGTTCGTCAATAACCTGATCCGCTCTAGCCGCTATATATTGTGACACTGCCGCCATTGCATACTACCTCACGCATAAATTCAGACGCTGTATTCAATACCAAAACAAGCATGGCCATACCTGGAATCAAATCACCAATCAATCCTAGCCTTGATGATTTTCACAGAAACCATTTCTTGCCTGAACAACAAATTATGCCATACTGGGACCAGAATAATCTTCATACTTGGCATAAAGATTATCTTGGTTTGGTCGATATGTATTCCCATAACCGTTGATATGAACAACTAACAACCTTACAACCTAAGGAGCTAACGATGGAAATCAAAACCAAAGTCATGGTAGGAGCAAGCCTGTTAACCGTAGTGCCTGTGATCATCGTGAGCTTATCCATGCTCTGGACAACCAATAGCCGCAGTGGCAAGGCCTTACAGGATCAGGCACGAAACCAATTACTCTCGGTACGGGCAGCCACAAAAAATGCGATTGAAGATTATTTCACCACAATCCGGGCGCAGGTTCTAACCTTGTCGAAGAGTCAACTATCAACTGACAGCATCAAAGCCATGATACCTGCTTTCAGCATCTATCAAGGAGATATAGGTGCCAAAGGTGCTGCTGGCAAAAAGAAAATGGAGCAGATGCGTATTGAACTTTCGAAATTCTATGCAAAGGACTTTACAGGCGAATACCAAAAACACAACCCCTCAGTCAAAACCAGCATTGGAACATGGG
>CAZTLH010000147.1:0-7079 GCA_964614335.1 uncultured Gammaproteobacteria bacterium | reverse complement strand
CAGAGGGTAGGTTGTTTGGGGTTATCTTCTATCTTGCGTCGCAAGCGGCTGATCTGAGTGTCGATACTGCGATCAAAGCCTACGGCTTGACGCCCCCTGGCCAGGTCGAGCAGTTGATCGCGATTGAGAACCCGCATGGGATGACGAACGAATGCGAGGAGTAAATCGTATTCACCGGTACTCAATGGGATGACGATCTGATCTATTGAATTTAATTCCCGTTTGGCCAGATCCAGCTCCCAGCCGGCAAAATAATAATTCGAGGTATCCTGGTTCTCCAGAGCGGATGGCAGCTGTTGTGTGCGTCGTAGCACGGCCTTGATCCGGGCCAGCAATTCCCTTGAGCTAAAGGGCTTGGACAGGTAATCATCTGCACCCATTTCCAGCCCCAGTACACGGTCGATCTCGTCACCTTTTGCGGTCAGCATAATGACAGGGATGTTTGATGTTGTACGTAGCTGGCGACAAAGTGTGAGACCGTCCTCACCGGGTAACATCACATCCAGAACGATCAGGTCGATCCGGCTTTCCTCCAGTACCTTGCGCATGAACTTTCCGTCCACCGCGGTACTGACCCGAAAGCCGTCCCTGATCAAAAAACGGCGGACCAAATCGAGGATTTCAGGATTGTCATCTACAAGCAGAATGTGTTGGGAATCGATCACATTGGTTACTCACTGGGGGTTACTCACTGGGTTTCTCTCTGGTGAATGGATTGAGATGAATGCATCACATCACCGTAGCATGGATAACATAATGTACAACGGTTAGACTCTTTGGAACTAAATATAGTGTGACAAAAAGTGACAGGGCGAAGTGGTGATACAATTTGCCACAAAAAGACTGTTGTATGACATAGTCTGGTTACAAAAAACCTCTTCAATGCTGCGCAGGTCGTTACAAATGGCTGAGGAACACTGACATTCTGAACTAAAGGATAACACGAGAGATGAAATCATCAAAAATTGTCGCCCTCCTGATACTGGGTACACTGGTAGCGGGCCCAACCTACGCGGTGAATAAGCCCGCAGCAAAAGTGAATGGTATTGCAATACCGCAAGAGCGTGTGGATATGTATGTTAATGCCGTTATCGCCCGGAGCAAACAGCAAGACAATCCGGATTTACGCAAGAAGATACGTGAAAAACTGATTGATCTGGAGGTCATGTCACAACAGGCGATCAGCCTGGGTCTGGATAAAAAGGCGGAGACCCGTGAGCAGATCGGACTTGCCAGACAAAATATTCTGTCAGGTGCCTTGATGCAGGATTATGTGAAAACCAGGCCGGTCAGTGAAGATGCCATACAGCAGGAATATGACAAGGAAAAACCGGCGGTGGGTAGCAAGGAATACAATGTCCGCCATATTCTTGTGGAGAAGGAAAGTGAGGCAAAACAAATCCTTGCCAAACTAAAAAAAGGTGGCAAGGATGGTGAATTTTCTAAACTGGCAAAAGTCAATTCCAAAGATTCCGGATCCAGGGATCAGGGTGGCAGTCTGGGATGGGTCCCTGCCACGGACATCCCTTCCACCTATGTCAAACCCTTTGCAGAAGCGGTGATTGCCTTGTCCGAGGGGCAAATCAGCGAACCGGTAAAATCTCAATTTGGCTGGCATATTATAAAACTTCAAGAGGTGCGTGATATCAAATTTCCTGCGCTGGAACAAGTGAAGCCGCAGATTGTACAACGTCTGCAGCAACAGGCGATGAAAAAATATATCTCTGACTTGCATGACAAGGCAAAAATTGAGTAATCCATTCTCTTGATTTGTACTGGCAAAGGAAAATAAAGCGACCCGGGAGGGTCGCTTTTTTATTGCGAGCTAATGTCTGAATTTAACTCCTGGATACGTGTTTCTGCTGTCGGAATTACAGCTTACAGACTAATTTGTGACAAAGTGTGGCTACGGATCAGATTGACACATTCAGCTACAGAAAACACAGTTCTCGACATATTCAGGACACACTATCGGACTAAATTACCTCCACAATTTATTAACATACAGCAGAACAGGCTTTTAAGATACCTGCTTGCTGATGTCAGTGGAGCATTGGTTATGGATGTATTATTTCAACTGTTGGTTTTTGGTGGCCTGTTTTTCGTCATGATGAAGTTCGGTTGTGGCTCACACATGATGGGTCATGGCAAGAGCGGGGGAAAAGACACCCATTCTAATGTGGGCCCAGTGGATGAAAATGACAAAAACCTGATCCAAAACGGGTCACGACCACCCGAGAAAGATATCGATCCCGTATGTGGAAAAACGGTGGAAACCGCCCAGGCGAAGACCAGTCTCCACAATGGTCTGGTTTATTTTTTCTGCTCGTCCGATTGTCGGGAAACCTTTGAAGCACAGCCATCACAGTTTCATAATTCAGGAAATTCGAGGCCATTGGATCACTCTGCCAGCACCGCATTATCCCAAACCGAAGCGGTTGTACATCACAAGGTCTGATGATGGGGTTCACTACCACAGCGGCCAATGTGGAACCGCAGACGCCACATCTGCATCCGGATCATGCTTCACTCTTAGCCCCGTCCGGAGAAACTCACGAATTCCACGATCGACTGCAAAGTATCCGTCTCGGTATACGCGGGATGAGTTGTGCCTCCTGCGTGGTCCGGATCGAAAAATCCCTGCTCAAGGTTTCCGGGGTATCCAGTGCTGCGGTAAATTATGCTACAGCGACTGCAGAGGTGTCGTATGACCCGGTCAAGATCAACCTGCAATCACTGCGACAGGTGATTGCCGATAGGGGTTACGAGGTAGTCGATCCGACACCGGCGACCGCCGATGGCGTGGATCAGGAACAGCTCGAACGTGAACGAGAATACAGGGATTTGATGCACAAATTCTGGTTTGCTGCGGCCATTTCTGTTCCCAATATTATTTTTATGTACCCGGAAATCATCCCCGGTCTGGGCGATCTGATTCCTGCAGGAAGTATTGGGCGACGTGTTGTCTGGGCTTTGCTCGGCCTGCTGACACTGCCGGTGATGATCTGGTCGGGTTCGCAGTTTTTCAGTGGTATGGTCGCGGCATTCCGACATCGCTCAGCCAATATGCACACCCTGATCGCAATCGGAGTTTCTGCTGCATTCATCTATTCCGTAGTGGCTACGGGATTTCCAGGGCTTTTCCCAAATCAGCAATTGGCCGAACCATTCTGGGATGTCGCGACAGTGGTCATTGCCCTGGTGGTGTTAGGGTTGGCAATGGAGAGCAAAGCGAGAAGCCAGACTTCTACAGCGATCAGGACCCTGATTGGATTACAGCCAAAAACAGCCAGGGTTTTGCGTGATGGTAATACGGAAATCGATATCCCGGTTGAGGAGGTTATTGTCGGTGATCGTATCCTGATTCGCCCCGGTGACAAGATCCCCGTGGATGGGGTCATTATGCTCGGTAGCAGTGCTGTCGATGAGTCCATGATTACCGGTGAACCTCTGCCGGCGGAAAAAAAGATCGGTGATGAAGTCATCGGTGGCACCATTAACAAAAATGGTAGCTTCCAGTTTCATGCCACCAGGGTCGGTAAAGATACCGCACTTTCCAGTATCATTTCGATGGTCCAGGCTGCACAAGGCTCGAAAGCACCGGTGCAACGTATTGTCGACCAGGTTTCGGGCTACTTTGTGCCGACAGTATTACTGTTGGCCGTTTTTGCATTTGTTGTCTGGTACGATTTCGGTCCTGAACCACGGCTGGTTTTTTCGACCATTATTCTGGTGACAACGTTGATTATAGCCTGTCCCTGTGCGTTGGGTCTGGCCACACCGACGTCATTGACGGTGGGTATCGGGCAGGGCGCGCAACACGGTATTTTGATCCGTTCCGGCGATGCCTTGCAGATGGCGCAGAAACTCGATGTCGTCATTCTGGACAAAACCGGGACCATTACTCGGGGTCAACCGGAACTGACGGATGTTATCGTCATGCCCGGCTTTGATGATGACATCATATTAAGCCAGGTGGCATCCCTGGAGCGTGGTTCCGAACATCCCCTGGGTGAGGCTGTTGTCAAAGGTGCATTGAAACGGGATTTGATATTGCTCGATGGCAGCGATTTTACTGCTATCGCCGGCCAGGGCATCAAAGGCCAGGTGGAGGATTCTTCCCTCTTGTTCGGTAATGCCAAATTATTGAAAGACCGTGGTGTTGAAACAAGAGGTCTCGAAGATGTAGCCGAGGCTCTTGCCCCACAGGGCAAAACACCGATGTTTGTGGCTGTCAATGGCCGACCGGCAGCGATCATCGCGGTGGCTGACCCGGTCAAGGAAGACTCCCGGGCTGCGATTCACACGCTGCAAAAAATGGGTCTGGAGGTCATTATGCTGACCGGTGATAACAAGATTACGGCGCAGGCGATCGCCAAAGAAGTCGGTGTTAACCGGGTTCTGGCGGAAGTCTTGCCGGAGCAAAAGGAGCAACAGGTTCAGGAACTGCAGCAGCAGGGAAAAATTGTGGCCATGGTCGGTGATGGTATCAATGATGCACCGGCCCTGGCCCGCGCCGATGTCGGATTGGCAATCGGTACAGGCACCGATGTGGCGATAGAGGCCAGTGACATTACCCTGATTAAGGGCAGTTTGCAGGGCGTGGTAACAGCGATTTCCATCAGCCGAGCCACCATGCGCAATGTCCGGCAGAATTTGGTCGGTGCCTTCGGTTACAACCTGCTGGGATTACCCATTGCCATGGGTCTTTTTTATCCCCTGTTTGGTTTGTTACTGTCACCCATACTGGCCGGGGCTGCGATGGCCCTGAGTTCAGTCACGGTCGTCAGCAACGCCAATCGGTTACGTTTTTTTAAACCTGCTGGTGTTTCGTCATGAGTCTCGACCAGGGTCTCGTGACTGTGCTGGGGGTGTTTCTTGGGGTATTGATCGTCTGGTTCTTTTGGATGAAAAAGGATGCCGGTACCGTACTAAAGAACAGCCATGGCTACCAGGAAGCCCTGATTGTGGTCAAAGGGGGATATACACCGGATACGCTGGTGGTCGAAAGCGGACGCCCCGTCCGGCTCAATTTTCGTCGCGAAGAAACCGCAGCCTGTTCAGAAATGGTGTTATTCCCCGACTTTGATAAAAGTGCAACATTGCCAACCGGTGATACGGTGGCGGTCGAATTTACTCCATATCAAGCCGGTGTCTACGAATTTGCCTGCCAAATGGGAATGCTGCGTGGCAAGTTGATTGTACAAAACATGGATAAATCGACGACCTGATTTACCAAAACCTTCAACCTTTTCCCAGGAACTACTGTTATGAAAATGAAATCTTCTTTGCTGCTGATCGCTGCACTGGCAATGGCGGGGCCGACTTTTGCCGCACCCATGGTTTATGTGCCCATGGGGATGGCCAATCAAATCATCATCATCGACGCTGCAAAAGATCAGATCGTGGGTAAAATGACTGATGTCGCCAATTCACACGCCCTGGCCGGCAGTGCCGATGGCAAGATGTTGATCGCGGGCAGTATAGCCGCCAAAGCCACTGCCAAAGGCACGTTGCCGCCCAAACCCCAGGGCATGTCCGAAGCTGTACACAAATCACATCACATGGGTATGGCTGGCAAGGCCAAGCAAACCGGACAGGTCTCCAGCAACCTGTCGGTCATTATGACGGCAACCAATTCGGTTTTTCGCCGTATTGTTATCCCTGGTGCAATTCACCATGCCATGATCACACCGAATGGTCGTTATGGTATCGCAACCTTGCCGGCAGCCGGTGGCGTCAGTGTGATTGATTTGCAGAAATTCGCCGTGCTCAAAACCGTACCTACCGGGCCAGTGCCCAACTACGCAGTCGCCAGTCCGGATGGGGCTTTTGTTTATGTCAGTAACGCAGGGAATGGCACCATCAGCGAGATCAATACGGCCAGCTGGCAAGTGGCTCGTAACATCAAGGTTGGCAAAGCGCCAGAACACATCGTGCTTTCCCCCAAAGGAGATCGTCTGTATACCGCTAATGTTGGCAGTGGCACGGTTTCCGTCATCGATATCAAGGCAGGTTCTGTCATTAAGACCTATACTATTGGTGGCAGTCTGCATGGCATTGACTTGTCGGCGGATGGAAAAACCTTGTTTATCGCCGGGCGTGGCTATAACAAACTGGTCGCGATTGATCTTGTCTCAGACAAGCAAAATGTTTTGGCCCTGGTACCGCAACCCTATCATCTGGCGGTGATCAACAGTGTAGGTAAACTCTATGTATCCAGTGCCAAGGAGCACAAAATATGGGTTATCGACCAGCAGAGTTTGAAGATTCTGGGTCAAATTGCAGTCCCTGGAACAGCGCATCAAATGGCAATTATGACTGCCGGCTGATACCATGTTACTTGTAGCACCTGAGTAGTCAGTGTTTAATTTTACCTTGATGAGAAGTACAATGAAATCGATGAAATCTGTTAAGTATATAGCGATGGCAGGCCTGTTGGCCGTCAGTGGTAGTGTTTTTGCCGGGACAACGGTTCATGTGATAGCCAGTGAATTCAAAATCGCCAGTGATATCACAAAGTTCAAGGTTGGTGTGCCCTATCACTTTGTGGTGAAGAATACTGGAGCATTGGCGCATGAAGTCATGTTATCCAAGCCCTTGCCGGCCGGTGGTGAAATGACCATGGAGCAGATGGACAAGATGGCGCTGGGTATGGCCGATGCCGCTGATTTGGAACCTGGCAAAACAGTTAGCTTTGATTACACCTTCAAGGCTGGTGATCTGGCCGGCCCTCTGGAATTGTCCTGTCATCTGGAAGGTCATTTTGAAGCGGGTATGAAACTGCCGATTACCATAGCCAAGTAGTTTTCTTGTGTTAAAACTGTAGTCCCCGTGGTGCGAGAAGCAGTGCTGGCCTCTTTGTTCATCTCCCGGTTCATTGAGGCCGGTACTGCATCTTTGTCAGGCGCTCCCGCTAGCCAAGGATTCGCTGACTGTTTTCTCGCTCGACGGTCATAAATGGCCAAAAATTGCTAGAAAACAGCCAACAAACCCTGGTTATCGAATTTCTAGCGGGCATTGCTGCATCTTTGTCATGGGCAGCATACCGTTTAGAATGGTCTAGCGCTTTATGGTTG
>CAZTLH010000146.1:0-7158 GCA_964614335.1 uncultured Gammaproteobacteria bacterium | reverse complement strand
CTTTTGTCACGAACGAATTTTCTCTTGCAATACGGGGCGGACCATATATGACCCCCAGGCATTTTAAAACGGCAGGGGCAATTCTGGGTCAACACGTGAGAACAAGGCGCGGAATTGCTGCATGATTTGTTCCAGGCCATCCTGGGTTTGTGATTCAAAACGAAGGACCAGTATGGGGGTGGTGTTGGAGGCACGTACCAGGCCGAAACCATCCTCGAAATCGACCCGGATACCATCGATCAAACTGACCTTGCCCTCTGGGAAACTGGCAGCAGTGGCAAGCCGGGTCATGAATTCATGGTGACCGCCATCGGCAAAATGTATCCGTAACTCGGGGGTATTGATGGTATCGGGCAGGGCGGCAAAGATTTGTTGGGGTGTTTTGGTTGCCTTGGCCAGCAGTTCCATCAGTCGACAGCCGGCGTAGAGTCCATCGTCAAAGCCGTACCAGCGTTCGCTGAAAAAGATATGACCGCTCATTTCGCCGGCCAGTGCTGCACCGCTATCACGCAAGGCTTTTTTGATGAAGGAGTGACCGGTACGCGACATCGTGGCCTTGCCACCGGCCTGCTCAATAACTTTTGGCAGTTGCTGTGAGCATTTGACGTCATAGATGATTTCGGCTCCTGGTTGACGCGCGAGAACATCGCGGGCAAACAGCATCATCTGCCGGTCAGACCAAATGATATGACCATCGGCTGTGATGACACCGAGACGATCACCATCGCCATCAAAGGCGATACCGAGATCAGCGCCGCATGCCTGGACCTCGGCAATCAGGTCTTGAAGATTTTCCGGCTGACTGGGATCCGGGTGATGATTGGGGAAATTGCCGTCAACTTCGCTGAACAATTCCGTGACCTCGCAACCCAGACGTCGATACAATTCCGGCGCCACGGCACCGGCGACACCATTGCCACAATCCATGACGATCCGTAGCGGCCGGTTCATGCTGACGTCATCGATAATCCGGCTCATATACCGCTCCACAATCGATTCCTGACGTATCTGGCCGGAGCCATGGCGTAGATTCTGTTCGACAATGCGCTGGCGGACGGCTTGTATTGCTTCTGCAGCCAGCGTTTCTCCGCCGATGACCATCTTGATGCCATTGTAATCGGGTGGATTATGGCTGCCGGTCAAGGCCAGGCCGGAGCCGGAGCCGAAGTGCTGGGCGGCAAAATAGACCAGCGGAGTCGGTGCCATACCGATGTCGATGACATCACAACCGCTGGAGGCCACACCTTCCATCAATGCGGTTTGCAGCCGGGGTCCGGAAAGACGGCCATCGCGACCGACCACAATACTGTGAATGTCCTGTTCCAGGGCGAGCGTGCCCAGGGCCTGACCGATGGCCTTGACTGCCGCCACGGTGAGGGTTTTATCCACCACGCCACGTATATCGTAGGCCTTGAAAATATCCGTTGCCAGTTCTGTCATGTCTGTACTCTGCATTGGGTGAAAAGTGGAAATATTCGGTTGGCCAGATACTGGCACCGGGTCATGGTCCTAGGAGTCCGTCCGAGATCAGGGGCCGACCGGTTTGTTGCTCCTGCAAAACCGGCACTTCCGCCATCCATGGCGGTCGTAGCGAGGGGAAGCGGATTTGAGGTCATTTTTTCGATCATTTGAGGCGAATAGTTGTTCTATTTAACGAAAATGAGCGGAAAAATGGACCAAAGTCCTCTTTTCCACAGTAGGCTCTCTATTCTAGGACAGGCTCCTAGTGTAACGCCAGGAGGCTGTCCGGGAATAGGGGTTAGTTGGCTTTATGAATCGCGCGTTTATCGACCGCCAGTGCAGCTTCATGCACCACTTCAGCCAGTGTTGGGTGGGCGTGAATGGTGCGTGCCAGGTCTTCGGAGGATGCCGAATACTCCATGGCCAGGACGGCTTCCGAAATCAATTCGGAAACATTGGGGCCGACCATGTGCACACCCAGAATGCGATCGGTTTGCTGATGGGCGATAATTTTGACAAAACCGGTGGTCTCTTCCATGGCGCGGGCCCGGCCGTTGGCAGCGAAGGCAAATTGGCCGGTCTGAAAGGGGATCTCCTGGGTGGCAAGACTTTGTTCTGACTCTCCGACCCAGGCCACTTCCGGATGGGTGTAGATCACAGCCGGTATGGTGGTGTAATTGACGTGACCAGGTTTGCCGGCAACCGTTTCGGCAACGGCTACGCCTTCTTCAGAAGCCTTGTGCGCCAGCATCGGACCGGTCACCGCATCGCCGATGGCATACACACCGGGCGTACTGGTTTGCCAGTGACTGTCGATTTCAATAAAGCCACGTGCATCCAGTGTAACCCCGCTGGATGGATCCACTGCACCGGCACCGCAGGGTTTGCGGCCAACGGCTACGATGACACGGTCAGCGGTAAGGGTTTGACTGCCGGACTGGTCATCATAATGAACCGTCACCTGTTCATCCGCCACTTCGCTGCCGGTCACACGGGTTCCGAGATGGATATCAAGACCCTGGCGTTTGAGTTGTTTTTGGGTTTCACGGGCGACAGCCTGGTCAGCCATCGGTAAAAATTCATCCAGGGCTTCGAGTACCGTGACCCTGGCCCCCAGACGGCGCCAGACACTGCCCAGTTCAAGACCGATGACACCGGCACCGATGACAAGCAGATGTTTCGGCACTTCGGAAAAGGCCAGGGCCCCGGTTGAATCGACAATATACTGTTGATCGGTTTTGGCTACGGGTATGGCCACCGGTGTAGAGCCGGCGGCAATAATGACGTGGTCTGCCCGCAGTGCCTGGGTGAGTTGCTGATCGTTATCGTAAACCTCAACCGTTCGGTCTGCCAGCAGGCGGGCATGGCCATGCACAAGGGTCACCTTGTTGGCCTTGAATAACTGCTGGATGCCACCGGTGAGCATTTTTACGATCTTGTCTTTCCGTGCCAGCATTTTTGCAATATCAATGGCAGGATTTTCGACCGTAATCCCGTGTGCGGACAGTGAATGTGTGAGTCGATAATACTGCTCCGAGCTTTCCAGCAGGGCTTTGGAAGGAATACAACCCACATTCAGACAGGTGCCGCCCAGCGAAGCCTTGCCCTGGGGATTTTCCCAGGCATCGATACAGGCGGTGTTGAGACCGAGTTGGGCACAGCGGATGGCCGCGACGTAACCACCGGGTCCGGCGCCGATCACAACAACATCGAAATTTAAAACATCGGGTGTAGAGGACATAGTCTTTTCCAGGTTCAGTCAGACGTGTAACAGCAAACGTGCGGGATCTTCCAGTGAATCCTTGACGGTCACCAGAAAACGAACCGCTTCACTACCATCGATAATGCGGTGATCATAGGTCAGGGCCAGATACATCATGGGCCGAATGACGACCTCGCCCCCCTCGGCCATGGGTCTGGGTTGTATTTTATGCATACCCAGAATTGCACTTTGTGGTGGATTGAGGATCGGGGTGGAGATCAGAGAGCCGAACACACCGCCATTGGTAATGGTGAAGGTGCCACCACTGAGTTCATCGAGAGACAGTGTGCCGGCTTTGGCCTTGTCGCCGAAGTTTCGGATGCCATTTTCGATATTGGAAAATGATTTTTGATCACAGTCACGCAATACCGGAACGACCAGACCACGGGGCGACGCAACGGCAATACCGATATCATAGTAATCGTGATAAACCTTGTCGCGACCTTCGACGGAAGCATTGACCGCAGGAAATCGTTGCAGGGCTTCGACACAGGCCTTGACGAAAAATGACATGAACCCCAGACGGGCACCATGTTGTTCTTCAAAGGTTTCCTTGTATTTCGAACGCAGATCCATAACGGCCTGTAGATTGACTTCATTGAATGTCGTCAGCAAGGCCGCGGTATGCTGGGCCTCGACCAGACGACGGGCAATGGTCTGACGCAGACGGGACATGGGCTCACGACGTTCACTGCGCGTGGTCGACGATGTGGTTCGGTCTGGGGTTGGTGTGGTTACCGGTGTGGCGGAGACAACCGGTGTTGCTGCAACCTTGGATACCGTCGCCTGCTCCAGTACACTCAGCAGATCTGCCTTGGTGGCACGTCCGTCTTTTCCCGTGCCGGTGATGGTGGTCAGGTCAATACCATGTTCAGCGGCCATATTGCGTACAGCAGGGCCCGGATCCATGGTCTCACCATCGGAGGTATCAGGTGTTGCGATCGGTGCCGTCGGTGTCGCGGTTGCAGCGGCGACGGCGGTTTCATCAATATGGGCGAGGACCTGTTCGGCGGTCACAGTGGCACCGGCTGGTTGCAGGATCTCAACCAGAACACCACTGTTCACAGCGGGTACTTCCATGGTGACTTTCTCGGTTTCTATATCAACCAGATTCTCCCCCTCGACAACACTTTCGCCGGCTTTTTTATGCCATTCGAGAACAGCGGCTTCGGTAATGGATTCGGGGAGTACCGGTACTTTGACTTCAATGGTCATGAGGATCGTCCTGTCAGTGGTGATTCATACAGCGGTCTTGCATCAGGTATTTTGGTCAAGATCAAGAGCATCATTGACCAGGATCTTTTGTTGCTTGATATGGAGTTTGTGATTGCCGACAGCGGGTGCGGCCGTCGCGGTTCGGCCTACGTAATGCAGGGTCTGCGTGTTTTGCAGGCAGGATTTGATGTGGTGTTGAATCTGGTACCAGGCTCCCTGATTCTGTGGCTCTTCCTGACACCAGACAATATCGGTGACCTGTGGATAACGGGTCAGTTGCTGGCTCAGCTCCTGCAACGGGAAGGGATAAAGTTGTTCGATGCGCAGCAAGGCCACACGATGTTGCTTTAGTGACAATCGTTGCTCGTAAAGATCGTAATAAACCTTGCCACTGCAGAGCACGATCCGTGAAATCGTGGTGTCATCGAGCTGACTGGTTTCGGGGATCAGATTTTGGAAGTTCTGATCGGAGAGTTCTGGAAAATGGGAGGAAGACAATTTGCGCCGTAGCATGCTCTTGGGCATCATCACAATCAGTGGTCGACGCATGGCACGGCGCATCTGCCGCCTGAGCATATGAAAAAGCTGTGCCGGGGTGCTGGGCACACAAACCTGGATATTTTGTGCCGCACACAATTGCAGGAAACGCTCCAGACGGGCCGAAGAGTGTTCTGGGCCCTGACCGTCATAACCGTGCGGCAGTAACAGGGTCAGACCACACAAACGCTCCCACTTGGCCTCACCGCTGGAGATAAACTGATCAATCAAAACCTGGGCACCATTGACAAAATCACCGAACTGGCCTTCCCAGATCACCAGGGCTTGAGGATTGGTCGTGGCATAACCATACTCGAAACCGAGTGCCGCTTCCTCTGAGAGCAGGGAATTAATAATGGAGAGCTGTTCGGGGTTTTGTGCCGTGGCTGCCAGCGGTGTCAGTTCGTTGCCATTTTCATAATCGTGCAAAACAGCCTGACGGTGGGAAAAGGTGCCACGTCCGGTATCTTCTCCTGTCAGGCGGATTTCAAAGCCTTCGTCGAGCAATGTGGCATAGGCGGCCAGCTCGGCAAAACCCCAGTCCATTGCCAGATCACCGCTGTTCATGCGTTTGCGATCGGCCATGATTTTGCTGATTCTGGGGTGTGGGGTAAAGTCATCGGGCAGGGTCAGTACCTTGTCCATCAGTTGCCGGATTTTAGCAGCGCTGACCCGGGTCTCCACCGCTGTGGTCCAGTCGACACCGATAAACGGGCTCCAGTCGACCATGTTCTTGTGTTTTTCGGGGATGGCAATCTGCCCGGCAACAATCTTGCCCTGGTTGAGATTGTCACGATATCCAGCTGCCATCGACACAACCTGTTCCTCACTGATTACACCTTCCTTGACCAGTTGTTGTGCATAGATCGTTCGGGTCGTCGGGTGATTCCTGATTTTTCGATACATCAAGGGTTGGGTGATGGAGGGCTCATCGGCCTCATTATGACCCAGACGACGATAACAGACCATGTCGATAAAGATATCGCGATGAAATTCCATACGATATTCCAGCGCCAGACGGGAAACAAAGAGCACGGCGTCCGGATCATCACCATTGACATGCAGGACCGGCACCTGCAGCATTTTGGCGATATCGGTACAGTAGGTTGTGGAACGCGCATCCTGTGGATTGCTGGTGGTGAAGCCGATTTGATTGTTGATGACGATATGGATTGTGCCGCCGGTCTTGTAACCACGCAGTTCTGACATATTTAGGGTTTCCATGACCACGCCCTGGCCGGCCAGGGCGGCATCACCGTGTACCAGGATGGGGATGATCTGCTGATAGTCCCGATCAAGACGACGATGTTGTCTGGCCCGGACCGACCCCTCAACCACCGGTGAGATAATTTCCAGATGAGAAGGGTTGAATGACAGCGCCAGATGGACCGGTCCACCCGGGGTCAGGATATCCGAAGAAAAACCCATGTGATACTTCACATCACCAGTATTGGCATCATCCTCAATGACTTCCTGATTGCCCTCGAATTCACTGAACAGATCTGCCGGATTTTTGCCGAGTACGTTGACCAGTATATTAAGCCGGCCGCGATGCGCCATACCGATGACGATTTCCTTGGCACCATATTGCCCACATTGTTGTATCTGGTCATGGACCATCGGAATCAGACTGTCGCCGCCTTCCAGTGAGAAACGCTTTTGTCCCACATACTTGGTATGCAGGTATTTCTCAAGGCCTTCAGCAGCCGTGAGACGGTCGAGAAAATTGCGCCGCTCTTCCGTAGTGAACGACGTCAGGGAGGGTTGTTTTTCGATCCGTGACTGAATCCAGCGTCGTTGGCCAGGGTCAGTGATGTACATATATTCGAAGCCGATGGAGCGACAATAAGCGGCCTGTAGCAATTGCACAATATCGCCCAGCGGCATGCGTGGTTCGGCACTCAGGAAGCCGGTGAAAAAGGATTGATCGAGATCTGCATCACTGAGACCATGCGAGGTAATTGCCAAATCATCCAGGGCTGGAGGAAAATCATCCAGTGGATTGATGTGTGCTGACAGATGACCATTACTACGATAGTGATTGATCAGACGCATGACACCGGCCGGTTTATCAGCATTTTCCGGGTATAACACCGGACTCAGGTTGCAGAAGGTCGTTGGACACGGTAATGGCACCACCGTGTGGTACCTGTGTGTGTCTATTTCAATCATTTGCCGCGTGG
>CAZTLH010000145.1:0-7173 GCA_964614335.1 uncultured Gammaproteobacteria bacterium | reverse complement strand
TGATCAATTATAATCTGAGCGGGTCGACATGGATAGAAGTATAAATCAATCAAGTATAAATCAAGCTCATTAGCTCCTGAATCAAACTCTATTTCTCCTTCCACAAACATGAAATTCGGGGAATTGTTGGCTGTTTCAGAGCAAATCAGACTGCATCCGGCAAAAATACAGTAAAGTATAGAAACGAGCTGTCACGGGTTGTTCGCAGACAAATGAATACGTTATGATCTGGCAGGCGAAAGCAACCTGTTGCTCCGTATCGCAAACCGTTAATCGACAAGTCGTGTAAAATTAGCTATACCTTGATGGATTCACCCAACTGGAGGATTTGCCTTATGTCTGTTAGTCAAAAATTAACCACTACCCTGGCCGCTGCAGGACTGATACTCAGTATCACCGCTGCAGGCACCACCCAGGCCGCAGAACAACGCTTTGTGACCATCGGCACCGGTGGTGTGACCGGGGTCTACTATCCTACAGGCGGTGCCATCTGCCGGCTGGTCAACAAAGGCCGCAAGAAACATGGCATACGCTGTTCTGTTGAAAGTACCGGTGGCTCGGTCTATAACCTGAATGCCATCCGTGCCGGTGAGCTGGACATGGGTGTAGCCCAGTCCGACTGGCAATATCACGCTTACCATGGCACCAGCAAATTTGCAAAGTCCGGCCCAAACAAGGACCTGCGTGCCATTTTTTCGGTTCATCCCGAACCCTTCACCGTCGTCGCCAGGGCAGATGCAGGGATCAAGAACTTCGCTGACCTGAAAGGCAAGCGGGTCAATATCGGCAATCCCGGCTCCGGCCAACGTGGCACCATGGAAGTGGTGATGAAGGCGCTGGGTTGGAAAATGAGTGATTTCAAACTGGCTTCAGAGCTGAAATCCTCAGAACAATCAAAGGCGCTTTGTGACAACAAGATCGATGCCATGATCTTTACTGTCGGCCATCCCAGCGGTTCCATCAAGGAAGCCACGACTTCCTGCGATTCGGTGCTGGTGAATGTCGAGGGCCCTGCCATCGATAAGCTGGTTGCCGATAACGATTATTATCGTACTGCCGTCATCCCAGGCGGGATGTATCGTGGCAGTCCAAAGGATGTCAAAACCTTCGGTGTTGGTGCCACCTTTGTAACCTCGGCAAAAGTCCCGGAAGATGTCATCTACAATGTGGTCAAAGCGGTGTTTGAAAACTTTGATACCTTCAAGAAACTGCATCCTGCCTTCGCCCATCTATCCAAAAAGCAGATGATCAAGGATGGTTTGTCGGCTCCGTTACATGCCGGCGCCATCAAGTACTACAAAGAAGCTGGCTTGATGTAAAAACCGAAAAGGGCATGGCTTCGGCCATGCCTTTTTTTTGTCGAGCAATGGTTGAAGACTACAAATCTATGGATCATCAGAACTAACACTCAAGATAACCATACCCGGCAGGAGGTAACACATTGCAATCATCGGAAACAGAACAAGACCAAACCGACGAGCAATCCGGCCCGGAAGATCTCATCGCCCAGAATGAGTCCGGTGCCCGCGCACCGACCGGTAGCGGGCCGAAGGCCTTGCTGTTTTTCGTACCGTTGTTGTGGTCTGTCTTTCAACTATGGTATGCCTCGCCCCTGCCCTTTATCTTTCACTTCGCCATCCTTAACGACACCGAAGCCAGAGCCGTGCATCTGGCATTCGCGATCTTTCTTGCCTTTACCGCCTACCCGAGTTTCAAGTCATCCCCTCGCGACTACATCCCCTTACAGGACTGGCTGATCGGTATCGTTGGCGCACTCTGCGCACTTTATCTTTATATTTTTTATGCCGAACTGGCAGACCGACCCGGCATTCCAATTGCTCTGGATCTTTGGGTCGGTGTCATCGGCATCGGCATCCTGCTCGAAGCAACACGACGTGCATTGGGCCCGCCACTGATGGTGGTCGCCGGAATTTTTATGCTCTACGCCTTTGCCGGCCCCTATATGCCGGATGTGATCGCCCACAAGGGAGCCAGCCTTGCCAAAGGTATGGAACACTACTGGTTGTCAACTGAAGGTGTTTTCGGTGTGGCGCTGGGTGTTTCCACCAGCATGGTCTTCATGTTTGTGTTGTTTGGTTCATTGCTGGAAAAAGCGGGTGCCGGCAATTATTTCATCCGCGTCGCCTTTGCTGCCATGGGTCATATGCGTGGTGGACCAGCCAAGGCTGCGGTGGTCTCCTCGGCCATGACCGGTATGATATCCGGCTCCTCGATTGCCAATGTTGTAACCACCGGTACCTTCACCATCCCGCTGATGCGTCGGGTCGGGTTTTCTGCGGAAAAAGCGGGTGCCGTCGAAGTCGCCTCTTCCGTGAATGGCCAGATTACACCACCCATCATGGGAGCAGCCGCTTTCCTGATGGTGGAATACGTCGGGGTATCCTATGTCGAGGTCATCAAGGCCGCCTTCCTGCCGGCATTAATCGCCTATATCTCGCTGGTTTATATCGTCCATCTGGAGGCCTGCAAACTGAAGCTGGAGGGGCTACCAAGAAACCGCCCCAAGTCATTACGCCGAAGTCTGATGACATTCGTGCTCACCATTTTAACCCTGATCGTGCTCTCCGGCATTGTGTACTACGGTCTGGGCTGGATCAAGACCATGACGGGTGATGCCTCGCCCTGGGTCGCTTCTGCCATAGTGGTCCTGGTCTATATTGCACTGGTTCGTTATGCCTGTGGTGTTCCTGAACTGGAAGTCAGCCATGAAATTACTGAATTACCTGATCTTGGACAAACTGCCAGAGCCGGCTATTATTTTCTGCTGCCTGTCGTGGTCCTGGTCTGGTCACTGACTGTAGAGCGTTTCTCCCCCGGTCTATCGGCATTCTGGGCCACCGTCTTCATGCTCTTTATCCTGTTGACCCAACGCCAACTCAAAGGTATCTTTCGTCATTACAAGGGGGATGAATACTCTTTCCGGATGGGTGTCATCGACCTGTTGCAGGGACTTTCCGAAGGTGGCAGAAACATGATTGGTATCGGTGTTGCCACAGCCGCAGCCGGTCTCATTGTCGGCACCGTCACCCTCACCGGCATCGGTCTGGTAATGACAGAATTTGTCGAATTTATCTCCGGCGGCAGTCTGCCACTGATCCTGATCTTTACCGCCATCATCAGCCTGCTGCTGGGTATGGGCTTGCCGACCACAGCCAACTACATCGTGGTCTCAACCCTGATGGCTCCGGTCATTGTCAATCTTGGTGCAGAAACAGGCTTGATCGTACCCTTGATTGCGGTCCACCTGTTTGTCTTCTATTTTGGCATCCTGGCTGATGACACACCGCCGGTTGGCTTGGCGGCATTTGCCGCCGCCGCCATATCCGGTGGTGATCCAATCCGTACCGGTCTGCAGGGCTTTGCCTATGATATTCGTACTGCCATACTGCCATTTATGTTCATCTTCAACACCGAGTTGCTGATGATTGGTGTCAATAGCTGGTTTCATTTCCTTGTCGTACTGGTGTCATCCATTATTGCCATGCTGACATTTGCTGCTGCGACCCAAAACTATTTCATCACCAAAAACCGATTGTGGGAGACTACCGTCCTGCTTTTGGTCACGTTCAGTCTGTTTCGACCCGGCTTCTGGTGGGATAAAATCTATCCGCCTCTGGAAGTACACCCGGCTACTGAATTAGTCCAACTTGCCGGCAAGGCTAAAGAGGACAGTCAATTACGGGTCAAGATCAGTGGCGAAAAAGATAGCGGAAAGCATTTCACCCGGATTGTCATGTTGCCAATGGGTGCAGCCGGCGATGGTGTCGAGCGTTTGAGAAATGCCGGTCTGGAATTGCGACAGGAGGCCAATAACCTGCTGATTGACAATGTTGTCTTTGGCAGTGCTGCTGAAAAAACCGGTCTGGATTTCGACCAGAAGATTGAAAATATTCAGCTGCAAACCGATCGACCACCCAAACAACTGGTCTTCATTCCCGCATTGTTATTGATCCTGTTAATCTGGCGGATGCAGAAGGGTCGTCAGGAAAAACAGACCGTATCAACCTGAACACTACGTTCGATTCGGAGCTTATCTACGATGTTCAAAAATATCCTGTTTCCCATCGATTTGCATTACGCAGAAACATCGACCGATACTTGTAGTCGTGTCAAAGAACTGGTGGACAGCTTCAATGCCAGACTGCATGTCATGACCGTATTACCCGGTTTCGGTATGCCCATTGTCTCCAGTTATTTCCCTGCTGACGCCATGCAACGGGCCAAACAGGAGATCACTCTCGAACTGCAGGCATTTGTCACACGTCAATTTGGAGAAAATACTCACTACAGTGTAGCTGTTGGTAAAAACTGGGAGAAAATCATCGAAACTGCTGCCAAACTCAACAATGACCTGATTGTCATGGCCCATCGCAAGAAAATCCGTAGCGGTGAAGTCTTTCTTGGCTCCTGTGCCGAAAAAGTTTCAGAACGGGCCCCCTGCTCGGTTTTGGTGATGCGTCAGGTCGAGGCATAGAACAAGAACTACTGGCTGGCAAAATAATCCTGCATGCGTTGAAGTGTTTTCTAAAAAAATAGTGGCCTTGCGAACATTTCGGTCCTCAATCCTTGCCAGCAGCAGACAAATCCCTGTTGATCGCTTCGTGCCATATTTTACCAACCCTTATGCCGGACAGTGCATCCGGCATGGACCGTGCAGCATGGATAAATCTCGACAAATAGAACCTGCCATCATTCAACGGCCGGGAAAAAAACAAACGCAATTTACAACGACCCGTATCTACCACCACGCCAGCTGAGAAATAATACCAGGGCCAACGAAATTTACAGCGGGTTACCGGCAAGGCGGAAAGCCAGGTTCGCCACCGCCAATTGTCTTTCCAGTTTACGCAATTGAAAGCCGAACAACTGATCAGAACCATCGCATCGCAGGCTGATTTGACCCCGGGAAAGTTGCAATACCGCCTTCATTGACTGAATGCCACGCAACAACCAAACCTGCTGCTTTAAACGACCTGTTTTGACCCGCATCTGCATCTCCCTGATCCCGAGGAACCGTATTAGCGCCATCCTTAACTGGGTTCCATACCCGCGGACTCACGCTGTTGAATAAACTTTCTCAAACAAACCGGATAGAAATCCTGACACCGTCAGGATAGACTGTAGCCATGAAATCAACGACAAATCAACAAGACAATGTCACCTACCAGAATATCGGTACGGTCACTGGTGGTCAACTCAGGGATATCAGACCGGAACAACGCAAACAGGCACTGCGGGGTGCCCAGCTGTTGGCAAAATCATTACAGTTGGAGAATGTCGATACTATCTTTGGTTATCCGGGTGGGGCAAACCTGGAAATTTTTGATGTACTCAGTGAGTTTGATATCCGCTGTATTCGCACAGAACACGAACAGGGTGCGGTCCATGCCGCACAAGGTTATGCCCGGACCACAGGCAAGGTCGGCGTCTGTCTGTCCACATCGGGACCAGGCGCTACCAATCTGGTCACCGGCATTGCCGATGCGCACAGTGACTCCATACCCATCGTCGCACTATGCGGCAATGTACCCTCTCATCTATTGGGGAAAAATGCCTTTCAGGAAGTCGATATTGTCAGTATCACCAGACCCATTACCAAAAAAAGCTTTTTGGTCAACAAGGTCACGCTTATCCCGGAAATTGTCCGTGAGGCGTTTATGCTGGCCGACGGCAATCGACCCGGACCGGTGCTGATCGATATCCCCAAGGATATTCAACAACACTATCCACGTGATCCTGAAGGCAACTATGCGCCACCACGTATCCCCGCAGTGATTGAAGACCCTGAAACGACCATTGGTGGCATCAGTGAAACACAACTCGAGCAATGTCGACAACTGATGCATACGGCCAAAAAACCGGTCATCTATGCCGGCGGTGGTATTGTCAGCACCAACTGTCACGATATATTACTGGAGTTGGCAGAAAAGATGTGCTGTCCGGTAACAACCACGCTGATGGGTCACGGCAGCTTTCCACCCGGTCATCCCCTGGCCCTCAATATCCTCGGTATGCATGGCAGTAAATGTGCCAACGTGGCGATCAACGAAGCCGATCTGGTACTGGCCCTCGGGGTCCGTTTCGACGATCGGGTGACTGGCAATGTTGCCGAATTTATCAAACACGGCAATATTATTCACATCGATATCGATCGTGATGAATTGAACAAAAACAAGGCAGTCACCCTGCCCGTCTGTGCGGATCTCCGACTTGCCTTGCACCAACTCGTCAACATTGCCAGGGACAACGCCTGTCACGACTGGCTGGAGTACCTCACTGGCCTGCGTGAGAACTACCCTTTCCAGATTCCTGACAGCGCAACCATAACACCGCAATATGCGATCTCCCTATTGAGTGAGCTGACGCATGGCCAGGCTATTATCAGTCTGGGTGTCGGCCAGCACCAGATGTGGGCGATGCAACATTACAAAAGCCGGCAACCCCGGTCATTTCTCAGCAGTTCCGGTTTTGGCACCATGGGCTACGGCTTGCCGGCGGCGATCGGTGCCAAAATGGGTTGTCCGGATCGGATGGTGATTGATATCGATGGTGATGGCTCACTAAATATGACGATTCACGAACTGGCTACCTGTCATCGCTATGGGATCGGTGTGAAAATCGTGGTCATCAACAACCAGTGGCTGGGTATGGTGCGGCAATGGCAGGATATGATCTATGATGGAAATCGCGCAGGCACCGATCAGTCAGATCCCTGGTGTCAGATAAAAACAGCGAATAAACAGGATATTTATCCAGATTTTGTCACCATTGCACAGGGCTACCGGGTTGCTGCAGAACGAATCACAAGCAAAGAAGCTTTACCTGCAGCTTTCGAGCGACTGCTGGTCAACCCCGCAGAGCCCCGGTTGCTGGACATTATCGTCGAAGCAGAAGAAAACATTTACCCCATGATTCCAGCCGGCGGATCCTATCGCGATATTATTATGAACGACGATGATTTAAAAAAAATGGCCCGGCAATCGCAGGGCAGCAATGGGTGAGATTATCGACCTGGCATGCAAACGTGGTGTCAATCTGGCCAGTGATATTCTGGCTGGAAAACCATCAGAGCTGGAAGTACAAACCGGGGCTGTGGTGCGTATGGCACGGGATGTATCGATCGCTGTCCCGATCAATCAATTGATATACAAC
>CAZTLH010000144.1:0-7178 GCA_964614335.1 uncultured Gammaproteobacteria bacterium | reverse complement strand
AATCCACATAGAGTGGGGCATTTTTCGAATCAACATCAATTATTCGGGAGGCCATTGTCATTTTCTTTTATCCAATCTGATTAGTGATAATATTTTGACACTCTTTCATACTTATCCGAATAAAATACAATATTCATGCCAAATAAAGCACATCATCATTATTTATTACCACGATCGATACCATCTGATATCCACTCGCAACGGATTTTCGCCCTTGTTCATGACAAGCCGCAAGTATCTGACATCTCGTGATCGGCAGTGCCCTTAGTCTACGAACAACCAGAAAACAACTTGGTATCAATCTACTATGAGTGTTATCGGCAACAATACAAGATTCACGAGTAAAATCTTCAAATGCAATCACTCTCATTCAGCAGATTGCCATGAACAAGAATTTACGGCTTTATTTGTAGTGACGCCCGTTGCCGGGAAGGACAAAGAATCAAACCACCAAACTGATGGAAGTCACCAGGAGGCTGTCCTAGGAGGCTATCCGAGAACAGGAGCCGTAGCGAGGGAAAGCGGATTTGAGGCTATTTTTTCGATCATTTGAGGCGAGTAGTGGCACAGGGATGTGCCGTTTACGAACCTAAGGATGGAATAGTCGTTCTATTTAACGAAAATGAGCGGAAAAATGAACCAAAGTCCGCTTTTCCGCAGTAGGCTTTCTATTCTCAGACAGCCTCCTAGAAGTGCTTGTATTCAGGCCTTACGCATAAAGTCAAGAAGATCTGCTTCACCTTTTGTCATGCCGCAGGTTTTGGCCAATTCCCGAACTGAAATACCACGTTTTGCCAATCGTGAAGCCATCTTGTAGCTGGCCCCACCACTCCCTCGCAGCTCCAGACCATCAATGCGCTCCTCCAGTATCGACAATTGCCCGGTCATGGTTTCAAGCCGCGCAGGATCCAGGCTCAATGTGCTCAACTTGCTGTGCATTTGGTCAATTCTTTGACTCAGTCTGACCACATCATCACGAATCATGGATGAAACAGCATCATTTTTTTTACGGTATCTAATCGACAACAGTGTATACAGGCAATAGAGTGCCGTAATCAATGCTGTGATACTGATTACCAGTGGCCACTCGATACCGCCCATCACGCACTCCTAACAATATGAATCTATATGCCGTCCATTACTGCCAGGCCGTTTTAACATGGCTCTTTTAGACCTGGAACGAAGTCTTTTAGCTGTTGCTCTTTTGGTTGTTACCCTTTTCTGGCGCACCTGTTTATCCGCAATGGGAATTACCGCCGTCACCCTGTTGATCATTACACTTTTTGTCGTCACCCTGTCAATTGTGGATTCCATGTGGTTACCTCACAGTTTACGACCTAAAAATACCACTATTCAAAAAAGACTGTTTGCAATAACAGCCGCCTGGTCTTACACAAGTAATGATATGTCACTCATCGACAAGACTTTGGGTATTGATCAAAATGATCAGCGTACCTTCAGAACTGTACACACCCCGAATATGGTCATTGGAACCATTTGCTCCTGTTTCTGGCGCCTGCTCTATGCGGTCCACCGGTAATTCGATAACCTCAGACACGCTATCCACCAGGATTCCAATCGCTTGCTCATCGATCCGTAATATAATTATTTGCGAATCTTCATTGTAGGACTCTGGCACCAATCTGAATCGTTTTCGCGCATTCAGTACTGTGACAATATTGCCTCGCAGGTTGACGATGCCGATAACGTAGTCAGGGGAACCCGGAACCGGCGTTATGGTTGGAACATTCAGCACCTCTTGCACCTGGCTAACTTCAATTCCATAAATATCATTATCAATGCATAAGGTTACCCACTGTTCCATTGCTTCTTTTTCAACAAGTTTTTTTGTCGTCATTTTACAGATCCTGTGTCTACATCATGCCGGGAATCTGGGCAATATACTCCGGCCGCCCATGCGATTTCCAATCAATATCCGAATCACTTCGTTGCATATATGCTACAAATTTATGTTACATATTTATACTACATAGATGCAAATATCATACCATTAAGTCGGTTAATCTTCGTGAAGATTCATCTGACGTCATCCATTATTCAAAATTGCTGCTGGAGTCGCTGTGTGCTCTGCCACCGGCCACAATACTTCTGACAATTTAGTATAAGCAGCAATACTCTCAGCATCAGGATTCATTATCGATAACGGTGTATTTTCACGACTTGCTTCCTTAAGCTGCGAATCGAAAGGAACGGGCTTTGGCGCCAATCGGTCGCCATATTTTTGACGCAATGTCTGCAATGCTTCAACACAGGCCCATATCTTGCTGTCATAAAAAGTTGGCAACACCACATAGGGCAATGGCAATTTTCGAACACGGTTCACCATCGCCATCGTTCTCAGCATGCGCTCAAGCCCCTTGATGGCCAGTTGTTCTGTCTGCACCGGAATCACCAGCTGCCTGCTGGCACCCAAAGCATTCACCAACAACACTCCCAACGCAGGAGCACAATCAAACAGCACGTGATCATAGTGCCTGGCCAAAGGTGATATGGCACGTCCCAACACCAAACCCATACCCGGACGACTTACCAGTTGCCGATCGAGTGTAGCCATTGCCGGGATAGCCGGCAACAGATCAATATTTTCGAAACGGGTTTTCTGCACAACCTTTTGGACCGGTATTTTAACCCTGGTTTGTAATTCCTCAAAAAAACTGTATACAGAAAACCGCAGTTGCTCGGGCTCATAACCAAAATAACTGGTCATGGAGCCTTGCGGATCGGTATCCACCAACAATACCCGCTGCCCATCTGATGCTAACAAACCAGCCAGAGTGACTGTAGTGGTGGTTTTCCCTACTCCCCCCTTCTGATTTGCGATCGCCAGCGTTTTCATGATTTATGTTCGTTCTGCCATTTTATCTGAACCCGGTATCAGGTTGCCCACAATCGCATCAGGAGTCAAGGAATGCGCACCAACACCCTTTGACTGCACCGCATTAGGCATTCCGGCCACAACACAGCTTGCCGAATCCTGGGTCCATACTACAGCACCTTTGTCAGATAGACTCTTGGTACCTGCAGCACCATCACTGCCCATACCGGTCAGAACAATCACCAATAGTTCATTACAGGAAGAATCCGCAAGACTACCAAAACATTTGTCGATACATGGCTTGTAGATATCTCCTGGAGATGGTTTTGCAATGTGGATCATGTATTGCCCGGCCCGTCGCTGAATGGCAATTTGTTGCCCGCCTGGTGCGATATAGATATGGCCAGGCCTGGCCATATCTCCTTCCGCTGCTTCCTGTACCACAGATGGAGTCAGTTGATCCAGACGCTCGGCAAAAGCCAGGGTAAACTGGGCTGGCATATGTTGTACAACAACAATTGGATAAGGCAATCGGGCAGGCAATTGCACCAGCATTTCTTGTAATACTTTTGGCCCACCAGTGGATGCTCCGATCAACACCAATGACGGAGTGGTATGACGAACCGACAAATGAGAACTGGTTTGGGCCTGGGTACGGACCGGGTAAGGAACACCAGCGGTGACCGCGCTACTTGAAGAGACTCTTTTGACGGCCGCACTGGCATGTAAAGAGGTAGTAGACGCTGGTGGGCGTCGAAATACCTTGCTTCTTGCCAGCATACGAACCTTGGCTCGCAACAGCACAGCCGCTCCGGAGATATCACCAGAGCTTTCCTTGGCCAAAAAATCTGTCGCCCCGGCAGCCAGAGAATCCATGGTCGCCGTTGCACCTGCACGGGTCAATGATGAAAACATCAGGATTGGAAGTGGATTCTCTGACATAATTCGTTTAACTGACTCTATGCCGCCGATACCTGGCATTTCGACATCCATAGTCACTACATCGGGATGTAATCTACGTACTTCGGCAATCGCCTGATCACCATCCGCAGCCTCACCGACAACACTTATATCGGCGTCTTCCTGCAACATCCGTGAGATCCCGCGGCGCATAAAACCACTGTCATCCACCACCAGCACCCGAATCGACTGCATCAGGCCACCCGCATATTGTACAACGAGGCATAATGACTGATCAGCCCCAGAATATCGAGAATAAGGGCTATTTCACCATCACCAGTAATCGTGGCTCCAACCAAACCAGGTGTGCCATGCAGTAATTTACCCAGGGGTTTGATCACAACCTCTTCCTGACCGACCAAATCATCCACGACCAAACCATACTTTGCCGAACCGATACCGACCAGCACCAAGTGGGGCTGTTTTGCCTGAGGCACTTCGGTAGTGGGAGTCAACCAGCTTCGCAAGGAATAGATCGGCACCGCCTTGTCCTGTATAAGTAACACGGTTTGGCCATCAACCCGTTTGGTGCTGTTTTCATCATACTCAAGAATTTCCTGTATGCTCAGCAGCGGAATGGCGTAGATGTGCCCAGCTACCTTCACCATAAGCGTAGGCATAATTGCCAGCGTCAATGGGACTTTGATATAGATCACGGTACCGGCACCAAACTCTGATTCTATCGATACCGAACCGTTGAACTGGCCAATTCGGGTTTTAACGACATCCATACCGACGCCGCGACCTGAAACATTTGACGCCACGTCCTTGGTAGTGAATCCCGGCATAAAAATCAGATTAAAGCACTCCTCCCGACTCATTCTGTTAGCTGCTTCAGCACTGATCAAACCTTTATCGATGGCTTTTTGGCGTAATTTATCGGCATCAAGGCCAGCACCATCATCAGCGACACCCACCTGGATGTGATCACCTTTTTGGGCGGCCATCAAACGGACAAAACCACCTCGTGGTTTTCCGGCAGCCACCCGATCTTCAGGCATTTCAATACCATGATCAACAGAGTTTCTCACCAGATGCACCAAAGGGTCGGCCAGCGCATCTACCAATGTCTTGTCCAGAGCGGTATCTTCACCAATCATTTCCAGATGTATTTCTTTCTTCATTGAACGCGCCAGATCCCGGACTACCCTCGGGAATCGGCCAAAGGCTTTTTTGATCGGTTGCATTCTGGTCTTCATGACCAAAGTCTGCAGGTCACTGGCTACCAGACTTAAATTGTTAACAGCCTGGGTCAGGTGTTCATTGCCTAAATCTGCATCCAGAGTTGACAGTCGGTTACGCGCCAAAACCAGTTCGCCAACCATATTCATGATGTCATCAAGGCCTTTGGTATCGACCCGAATGGTGGAATCTGCAACTTCTGCATGCATCATGTCCGAGGTTTTCTTTGTTATCACCGGCACTTCGCTGTCTTTGATTTTTTCGGGCTTTACTTCATCACTCTTGAGTTTTTCCGACACTTTGCTCTCAGGCTCAGCCGCAGGTTGTGAATCAACAGCTTCTTGAAGTAAATCACCAAGCTCCTGATCAGATCTGGTATAAGCCGCCTGCTCTGTCGATTCCAGTGCAGGTGCCCCAGATTCAGATTTCCCTGAAAGCGATTCAGTCTCCGTCACAGGCCCGCCCCGAAGACCCGGCAAGTTATCCAGCAAAACGTCAAACTCATCATCCGATATTTCATCATTGGCAATATCTGGTGTGCTACTGCTTATCGATTCTGTCGTAGTTTCAAGAACAGTCGACGCAGGTTCATCCGCACCGGAATCGCGCTCCATACCTGCACTGGTTTCATCATAAGCATCTGCCAGCACGGAATACTCGGCATCTTTTGCCGACATCGTTACTAACTCGGAAGGCTGCAGTGTTACTACATCGGCTTTGGTTACGGCGGCTTTGGTTACAGCCGGGTCTGATCTAACTTTTTGCTCTTGAGCAACAGCAGGTTGCTCTGCCCCTGAATCAGAGGCTTCATTAGTTTGATCCGATGCCGTTGTTTGTGCAGACCGTAAACTGGCGTAGTCAGCAAGTTGTTCCAGTAATGCGGGGTCAGCCGGTTTTGGCTCAACCCCCTGACGTATAACCGAGATCATATCACCAATGACATCGGTAGCTTCAAGAACAGAATCCATCAAAACACCGTCTATCTTGAGCGCCCCGGTACGCAAACGATCGAACACCTCTTCGGCACTGTGACAAACTTTCACCAGCTCATCCAGACCCAGAAAACCACCACCACCCTTGATGTTGTGAAAGGAGCGAAATACCTGATTCAACAGATCCACATCTTCGGCTGATTGCTCCAGCTCCACCAGTTTCTCACTCAAAAGCCCAACCGTCTCGTCAGCTTCGACCAGAAACTCCTGTACCAGTTCATCATTTAAATCTATTGCCATCGTGCGTTGTCTCCATGTCCTCCTACGACTACAAAACTTCTGTAGCAAACATTTGTCAAATCCTAAAAGCCATACTCCATCAGCAGTTGATCTACATCATCCTGAGAGTCGAGTCGGTCGCCATCAACCAGCCCGGGCACGGCGGGACCAGACAACTGCTCTGATTCATCCAGTGAGTGTTTCGCGTCTGTCCCAGCCCCAGAGATCGGCGTTTTTCGGATAATATCTACCAGACCCTCTTCAATCTCCCCAACCAACATGCTGACACGCTGGATGATTTGTCCGGTAATATCCTGAAAATCCTGAGCCATCATAATCTCAGACAGACCATTGTGTACTTGCGAATCAAGCTGCAACTGTAGATGTTGTTGTAATCTGGAGTGCAACCCGGCCAGATCCCTGGTCTTTGCAGATGGATCAGGATCAATTTGCTGCATTTCCTCAAGCAACTGACCAGCGCGTATACTGGAGGATTCCGCCTCGGGGATTAACTTCTCTATTATGGACAAGGTTTTGTTTGCAGACTCTTCAGTGAGGCGAACAACATATCCAAGTCGTTGCCTGGCATCTGGAAATTCTTCTACCAACTCAGACACCTCATCGCTGATTTCAACTGACTTCAAGGCATCATGCAATTTTCTGGTCAAATGCCCAAGCTCAGAAAACAAATCTTGCTCCCGCATCCGGGTCAACTCGTCAAGCAGGGCTGTAGCCCCTTCAGTCTTCCCCTGTTCAAGCATCATCACCATGGCTTTGCCTTTTTTCAGGACCTTGTCCATGCCTGAAACCTCTCGTTCTGAACTTTGTTGTTGAGATGTATTCTTGCCTGCAATGTACCCTCCCGAATTCATAGATTCGCCTGCTTCTTCTCGGCTGCCAGACGTTCAAATATGTGTGTTAATTTATCATTAAGTGTCACGGCAGTGAACGGTTTGACCACATAGCCGTTTACACCGGCCTGGGCCGCT